>JAHJXD010000033.1 GCA_018827685.1 Patescibacteria group bacterium | reverse complement strand
ATAGTTTCTGTGTAAAAATTATTTGTCCACAATTTTGGTGATTTATAAAATTCATACTTTAAGCCAAGTTTCCGCTGATCAAACGCTGATAATTACGCTGATCTACGCTGAAAAATAATATTTTTACACAATAACTAAATATAATTTGATTCCTTCATCTTCAAATCAGATACCCCTGGCTTCTCCTTGATCCTGTGTTTCAATCTTTTTAACGCCAGCCAAACGACACTTCAAAGACGACCAAAAATTCAATAATTCTTCACTTTTTAAAATTAAACAAACTAAAAGATAAATTAAAATTCCGGCTAAACCGGCGATTAATCCTTGAGTTAAAACACCGGAAAATTTAGTCATATCAATATTTTCTCCAATTATTAATTTTACGCCCTGAACTGCTAAACCGCAAGCCAAAGCAGCCAAAGAAAATTTTACAGTTGAAAGAAAAATTTTCAGTTCGTCAATTTTACCTATCTCAAAATTCAGCCAAGCCCAAAGTAATAACAAATTTATCACATTGCTTATAGAAAAAGCCAAGGCTAACCCGGCCACGCCCATGCTTTGCGAAAGTTTAATTGACAGAAAAATATTAATCAATGCCGCGCTAAGACCGAGAATAAAAGGCGTCTTAGAATCATGTCTGGCATAAAAAACCCGAATTAAAAGCGGAATTAAAGCTTGAGCAAAAAGTGAGATTGCAAAAAAACCCAAAGTATCAATAGTTAGAAGAGTGTCCTGCCAATCAAACTTGCCCGTGCCTAAAATAACCCTAATAATTTGCGCGCGTAAAGCCAATAAAATAACAGTGGACGGAATAATAAAAAATAATATTTGCCTTACTGTTAAAGAAAAATCTTTAACTAAATTCTTCTTATCAAGGGCAGAAGCTGACAAGGCTGGAAAAGCGGCAATGGCAAAAGAAATGCCAAAAATGCCTACGGGGAAAGACTGTAAATTATTAGCAAAATTAAAAACCGCCAGGGATCCGCTAACCATAGTTGAAGCAATTATGGTAATAACTAACAAATTCAACTGTGAAATAGCTAAGCTCATAGTTCGCGGCGCCATCATCAGCCAAATTTTAATTACATTGGGATTTTTAATTTCAAATTTAAATCTATATTTAAAACCAAGCTGAACTAGGGCTGGGAGCTGTACTATCATATGCAGAGCCGCGCCAAGTACCACGCCCCATGCCAAACCATAAATGCCTAAAATCGGTACAAAATATAAGGCGCCGATGATTATGCCGATGTTATAAAAAATTGGCGACATTGAATAAACAAAAAATCTTTTAAACGATTGTAAAATACCGCCAAAAACACTTGAGATGCCTAAAAATATCGGTGACAAAAATATAATTCTAGACAAGCTTATGGTTAAATCCATCTTCTCTTGGTTAAAACCAGGGGTAATTAAACGTATAATCTGTGGCGCAAAAATCACGCCCAGACCGCATAAAACCAAAAGACCAAAACCTAAAATATTTAAAATATTATTGGCTAACTGCCAAGCCCCTTTATAATCAGCGCCGAATAAAGAACGAATCTTTTCCGCCGGCCCTTTAATTAAACCTGTAAAAATAGGAATAAAACCAGCAGACAAAGCGCCTAAAACCAATAAATTAAAAATTAAATCCGGAATACGAAAAGCCGCATAATAAATATCCAAAGTATCGCCAGCGCCAAATTGGCCGGCTAAAATACGATCGCGAAAAATTCCAAGTAAACGGCTAACTAAAGAAGAACCGCCTACCAATAATGCGGCAGTTGTAATACTATTTATTTCACCGTTAAATAAACGTTTTATCATATAGCTAAAATTTACAAAAATTTAGGTTTGTCATTTTGAAGTGAGAATTAATTCTCTTATTTCCCTAGCTATCATTAATTCTTCATTGGTTTGAATCGCTAGCATGGGCAATTTGCCCAAGCAGGTTATTTTTTGCATCACTTGATTGCGCGTCATCGGATTGCCAGCGCCAACAGCCCCGGTAAAAACAATCGCTTGAACTTTACCCTCTAACTCAACCCAAAACGCGCCGATATATTTTACTAAGCGGTTAATAGCTAAATCAAAAGCTAAATTAGCCTCTTTGTTGCCGAGTGATACCATTTTGAGCAATTTCTGAAAATCATTAACGCCAAACAAGCCCTTAATACCCGATTGTTGGTTTAATAAATCATAAATCATGGCTACCTTGCTTTGATTTATTTCTTCAGGCATTTCTTCTAGAAGCTTAAAAATTATCCCAGGATCAATGTCCCCGGCTCTAGTCATCATCACTAAACCTTCTAAAGGAGTCATGCCCATAGAAGTATCAATCGGCTGACCATTTTTTATGGCAGTGATTGACCAGCCGCCGCCCAAATGGCAAGTAATTAAATTTATTTTATTAATTTCTGTTTTCAGTAATTTAGCGCTCTCCTGCATGACATATTTATGCGAAGTGCCGTGAAAACCATAACGATAAATTTTATATTTTTCAGTAAGTTCGCGCGGTAAGCCGTAAAGCCGATTGACCAGCGGCAGGTTGGCGTAAAAAGCCGTATCAAAAACAGCCACTTGCTTAATGTGCGGCAAATATTCCATGGTTGCCTTAATGCCGGCTAAATTATAAGGATTATGCAGAGGCGCCAGATTATTAAATTGCTCTAACTCTGAAAAATTATCTTGATTAACCAAAAGCGGTTTAAAAAATTTATGCCCGCCATGTACTACTCTATGCCCGATCGCGGTTAAATCTTGCAATCCGCCAACATCTCTTAAAACTTGCTTCAAGGCCGCCTGATGGTCAGTGATGTTGGTGATATTACCTTGTTTAATTTCCTCTTCGTCGTGGGTAAATAATTTATATTTAACCGAAGTGGAGCCGGAATTAATTACTAAAATTGACATAAAAATTATTTAGGGACTGTCCCATTTATATTAAACTTCTCCCTGTCATCTCGCTTGGTTTTTCCAGCCCCATCACCTTCAATATCGTCGGCGCTACATCAGATAGCACGCCTTGAGGCTGGACCAGGCTTAAATCGCCGTTAGGCGCGTCAGGCAAAGATAAACTTTTGCCTTCATACTCTTTGCCAACAACTAAAAGCGGCACAGGATTGGCTGTATGTTCTTTATCTATCATGCCGGTTTGCATATTAAATAATTCTTCCGCATTGCCATGATCAGCCGTAATAAACAACAAGCCACCTTTATCTAAAACCAAATTAACAATTTTCCCCACGCATTTATCAACTATTTCAATCGCTTTGATAGTAGCGTTCAAATTACCCGTGTGTCCTACCATGTCGGCATTAGCAAAATTTATTAAAATAAAATCATAATCATCTTGCTCAATCGCCTTAAGGACTTTGTCGGTTATTTCTAAAGCCGACATCTCTGGCTTTAAATCATAACTGGAGACGGTCGGAGACGAAACTAATATTTGATCCTCGCCGGTAGATTTTATTTCGCGGCCGCCATTAAAAAAATAAGTGACATGGGCGTATTTCTCGGTTTCCGCGATTCTTAACTGCTTAAGCCCGGCTTCTGACAAAACCTCGCCTAAAGTATTTTTTAAAACTTCTGACGGAAAAACTATTTCCATTGGCAAATTTTTTTCATATTCAACAAAGCCGGCGAAAAAAATATTTAAATATTTCTCGCGCTTGAACTTGGCGAATCCGGGCAAAACAAAAGCTTTAGTAAGCTGACGCGCTCGATCAGGACGATAATTAAAAAATATTACCGCGTCGCCGTCTTCAATTTTAGCCATAGGCTCGCCGTCTTTAGTTATAACTGTTGGCATAAATTCTTCATCATAGATTTTTTTCCCATAACTTTCTTCAATCGCTTTTTCGGCCGATTCATGCTTCTCGCCTGCTCCGAGCGCCATAGCTTCATACGATTTAGCCGTCCGGTCCCAATGGTTATCGCGATCCATGGCGTAAAACCGTCCAGACAACGTGGCAATTTTTCCTCCGGTATTGATCAAGGATTTTTCTATTTCTTTGATGAAATTTAACCCAGAATTAAATGGTGTATCTCTGCCATCTAAAATGGCATGAACATAAAACTCGTTAACTTCTTTTTCCGCCATTAAAGCGATTAAAGCTTGAAGATGCTCTATCGATGAATGAACACAACCGTTAGAAACTAGGCCGAGTAAATGCAATTTTGAATTATTATTTTTAACCTGCTCGATGGCTTTAAGCAAAATTTTATTTTTATAAAAACCGCCGTCAGCAATAGACTTATCAATTCTATGAAGATTTTGATATATAATTCTGCCTGAGCCTAAATTTAAATGACCAACCTCGCTATTGCCTGACTCTCCCCATGGCAAACCCACGCCCTGTCCAGAAGCCGCCAAAACCATGGAAGGATATTTAACTATATAATTTTTTATATTAGGCGTATTGGCTTGGCTAATAGCATTGCCGGTATAAGGATTAGCTATGCCCCAACCATCCAAGACCATCAGCACAACAGGTTTGGGGCGTAAATTTTGTTTTTTGTTAACCATAATAAAAAATAAAATTCAAATCATTTGAACCTTAATCATTAGAGTTTAAAAACTATTAGATTTGTTGCGTAATTAACGATTTTCCACTCATCTCATTCGGTTTTTTTAAATTAAGCAATTCTAGTATCGTTGGCGCGATATCACCTAAAACTCCGTGATTTTTTAATTTTATTTTACCGGCTAAATTTTTATTAATTAAAATAAACAACACCTGGTTGGTTGAATGCTCGGTGTTAATTTCTCCGGTTTTTAAATTTATCATCTCTTCAATGTTGCCATGATCCGCGGTTACTAAAATCGTGCCGCCTACGCGCAGATAAGCTTGTACAATTTCTCCAAGATATTTATCAATTTTATGGCAGCATTCTACTCCGGCTGTTAAATTACCAGTATGACCAATCATATCAGGCGCGGCAAAATTTAAAACCGTAAAATCATATTTCCAGCTTTCTATGCCTTTACTATGGGTGAGGTTATTGATTATTTGCTTGGTCAATTTTTCCGAACTCATGGCCGGAATGGCATCGTATGATTTTACATCAGGCGAAGGAATAACCTGCCTGGCTTCTCCCGCAACAGGATCAGCATAACCACCGTTAAAAAAATAAGTAACGTGGGCATATTTTTCCGTTTCAGCAATATACAGTTGTTTTAAATTCGCCAATCGCATGGGCAAGGTTTGCTTTAAATCACTGGAAGGAAAAGCCGTTAAAATTCCTTCTAAATCAGGACCAAAATCAGTCATAGCCACAAATAATAAATTTTTTAAAAAAGTTTTCCTGTCAAAACATGAAATATTAAACTTACAAAAATCTTTTTGCACAAAAGCTTTGGTTAATTGTCTGGCGCGATCTGATCTTAAATTAAAAAATATTACACTATCGCCATCAGCTATTCTTGGTAATGGTTTACCGTTTTTAGTAATGATGTATGGCTGGATAAATTCATCGCTTTCACCTCGGTTATAACTCTGGATAATTGCCGCTTGGGCGCTTACGGCCTTTTTGCCAATACCATTAACTAAAGCACAGTAAGCTTTTTTAGTCCTGTCCCAATCTTTTTTTCTGTCCATAGCATAAAATCTGCCCATAACAGTAGCGATAGCTTCGCCATTTTTGAATATTTTTTGAAAATCCATGATTAATTTTAACGAATCATATTTAGGTGAATCTCGTCCATCGGTAAATAAATGCAGATAAACTTTTCCCGCGCCTTTGACCCTGGCTAAAGATAATAAAGCCAACAAATGACTTGGATCGCTATGCGCGCTCATGTGACTTGAAATTATGCCCATAAGATGAAGCTTGGATTTATTTTTTTTAACCTGCCTGATAGCCTCGGTAAAGCCGGCGTTCTTTAAAAAAGTACCGTCATTAATGCTCCTGGAAATTTTTACCGCGTCTTGTTCGACAATACGACCGGCGCCAATATTCATATGACCAGCCTCGCTATTACCTGATTGCGATGACGGTAATCCGACGTATTTGCCATGGGCATAAATTTTCGTATTCGGATATTTTCTCATTAAACCATCCAGGGTCGGAGTCTTGGCTAAAGCAATGGCATTGCCATTATTAGGCTTGGCCAGGCCCCAGCCGTCCAAGATTACCAGTATCAGGGGTAACATATTTTTCGCCGGTATATTTTGTTCTTCTTGCTTAATCATAGATAAACAAAAATTTAAATAATGTCTAAATTTTTAATATTTAAACATTAAGACATTAAGACATTAAAAATTATTTTATTCCTTCTTCAATTTCCATCAACCTATTATATTTAGCAACACGCTCGCCGCGCGAGAGTGAACCGGCTTTGATATAATCAGCGCTTACTGCCACGGCTAAATCAGCGATAAAATCATCCGTGGTTTCCCCGCTTCTATGAGACACAATAATTTTATAATTATGTCTTTGAGCCAACTTAACGCAAGCGATAGTTTCAGTTAAAGTCCCGACCTGATTAGGCTTAATTAAAATAGCGTTGGCCGCGCGCTGCTTTAATCCTTGCCTTAAACGATTAAGATTGGTTACAAACAAATCATCTCCCACCAGCATGATTTCAGATCCAAGCTCTTGATTCAGCTTGCGCCAGCCAGCCCAATCATCTTCAGCCAAACCGTCTTCAATATAAATAATCGGATATTTTCTAAACCATTCATAATATAAGCCGGTCAAAGTGTCTGTGGCATAATTCGCATGATCCAACTTAAAAACATACCGGCCGTCAGCTTTATTATAAAGCTGGGAAGAACCCACATCCACTCCCAGGGCGACTTGGTCGCTTAACTTGTAGCCGGCCTTAATAATCGCCGCCATAATCAATTCAATCGCCTGGATGCTTGAATTTATATCAGGCGCGTAACCGCCTTCATTGCCCACATCAGTGTCATACCCGGCTTTCTTTAAAATATATCCCAGCTCATGAAAAATTTCCGCACCCATTCTAACTTGCTCGGCAAATACATTTTTTGCCCCCTTGACAAAGGGGGTTAGGGGGGATTCTGCCCCATTGACAAATTCTGCCCCCTTGACAAATTCTGCCCCCTTGACAAATTCTGCCCCCTTGACAAAGGGGGTTAGGGGGATTTGTGGGATTTGTGGTATTATCATAAACTCCTGAAAATCCAAATTAGTGTCAGCATGCTTTCCGCCATTAAAAATATTAAAACAAGGCGTGGGCAACCGCTCGCAACTTGTAGCTTGTAACTTGTAACTCTTATTTATATATTCGTACAGCTCCATGCCTTTTGCCAAAGCTCCTGCGCGCGCGCAAGCCAGCGACACAGACAAAATCGCGTTCGCGCCTAGTCGGCTTTTGTTTTTCGTGCCATCAAGTTTTATCATAATACCATCAATTTTTTCTTGTTCGGTTATTTCCACTCCAACCAATTTAGGCGCTATTTTATTTTCCACATTTTTAACCGCGTTAAGCACGCCCATGCCGCCATATCTTTTTACATCATTATCGCGCAGTTCCACAGCTTCGTGAATTCCAATTGAAGCGCCTGACGGCACACTGGCTTTAGCCCGTATCCCATTATCCAGCCACACGCAAGTTTCTACTGTTGGATTACCGCGAGAATCTAAAATTTCACGGCTTTTAATTTCTTTTATTTTAGGCATAATACATTTTTTAAAAAATATATAATT
>JAHJXD010000032.1 GCA_018827685.1 Patescibacteria group bacterium | reverse complement strand
TGTTAAGTTTTGGCTAATTTTTAATATTTTATTGATTTTTTGGCTGTAGGTTAAATGTTGAAAAAGGTATTAAAAAAATAGATTGGCTGGGGATTAAAAATTAAGAATAAATATATAAACAAATTATTCACAACTAAACCACGGCTTTTTTATCAAGTTATTAACTGTTATATATTATTTGTTTAATAGAGTCTATGTGTTGTTTGGTTTTTGTATTTACTTGGCATTCTTGTTCTACTTTATTATAAGCATACATAGCTGTGGTGTGATCGCGACCGCCCAGCTCTTGGCCGATTAAAGGGTAAGAGGCGTTAATTTCTTTGCGCATTAAATACATAACAATTTGTCTAGGCACAGCTAATTCTTTTTTACGGCTTTGTCCGATTAAATCTTTAATATTTATATCAAAAAATTTAGCCGCGGCCTCAATAATAGTTTTAGTTGTAGTTGATTTTGATTGAAAATTAGAAATTATGTCGACTAAAATACTTTTAGTTGAATCTATTGTGGGAAGAGAGTTGTTAAATTCATAATAAGCGATTAAACGATTTAAAGCACCTTCTAATTCGCGAACATTATTAGTGATATTGTTTGCAACGTAAGCTAAAATTTCTCTGTCAAGTTTATAATTTTTTTCTCGGCATTTAGCTTCGAGTATTGCTATTCTGGTTTCTGTGTCAGGCGAACTAATATCAACGACCATACCCCACCCAAAGCGCGAAAGCAACCTTTTTTCTAGAGCCGGTATGGCCTTGGGCGGTCTATCAGAAGAAATTACTATTTGTTTATTGGTTTGGTGCAATTCATTAAAAGTATGAAAAAACTCTTCTTGTGTACCATCTTTACCGCCCATAAAATGAATATCATCAATTAGTAATAAATTAACATTACGATAATAATCTTTAAAACTTTTAGCTTGGCCAGTTTTAACCGCCTGAATATAATCATTAGTGAATCTTTCAGAGGAGACATATAAAATTTTGTCGGTTTTTTTGGATAATTCGTGGCCAATAGCTTGTAATAAGTGGGTTTTTCCCAGCCCCACACCGCCGTAAATAAAAAGTGGATTATAAGCATGCCCTGGATTAGCGGCTACGGCCTGGCAAGCCGCGTGCGCCAATTCATTGTTTTTTCCAACAATAAAATTATCAAACACATAACGATTGTTAAGGCCGAAACGGTTAATAATTTTTGGCTTATTTTCAATAATATTTTCAGCGTTAGCCTGTTTTTTTAAACTATTTGACCATGATTCTTTTTTAGTCTCAACTTTATATAAAATTTCTTTTATTTCTCTAGAACCAATGCTTTTAAAAGCATTGGCGATTTCTTTATGGTATTTTTTTTCTAGCCAGGCTTTAGTAAAAGTGTTGGGAACACAAATAATTACTTGACTGTTTTCAAAAGAAGAAATAAAAGTATTTTTAAACCAAGTGGTAAAGTTAGCTTTGGATAAACTGAGTTCAATTTCACCTAAGATGGCTTGCCAAAGTTGTTCATTGTTCATAGTGTGAGAGAGTTATAATTTATTTTCAACTAAATTAAAATATTTATTTATCATAAACTATTAACAGATTCATTTCAATAACCATTATATCAACTTAATTATAAATATAAAATAGACTAAAATGTTTATAAACTGTGAATAAGTAGTGGAAAAAATTCTGCTAATATTTTATTTAAAAAACCAGTTCCTTGATAATATTTTTTGTTATTTTTTGTTTGACTTTAAAAAACTTAAATGTTATGTTTTATGGGACAGTCCCTTTATAGATAATAATTTTTATTAATTTTTATGCCAAAAAGAACTTATCAACCAAATAAAAGGCGAGCTAGTAAAAAGCACGGTTTTAGAAAAAGAATGCAGACAAAAAATGGCCGCAATATTATTAAAAGAAGGAAGATTAAGGGCAGAAAAAAACTGACAAAGTAAAACCAAGAAGATATAATTTAATAATTATGTTGGCGAAACATCGTCGTTTAGTTAAAGAGAAAGATTTTAAAAAAATATTTAAATTTGGTAAATCTTCTTATACTAAAATTTTTCGTATAAAGGTTTTAGCGAATAGACTAGAGGATAATCGCTATGGTATTGTAATTAGTGCTAAGGTTAGTAAAAAATCCGTTGAGCGCAATAAATTAAAAAGACAATTTAGAGAGCTTTTTAAGGAATTTGATAAAAACCTTATTCAAGGGTTTGATTTGGTTGTTGTAGTTTTTCCTGCCGCGTTAAATCAAGAATATAAATTTATAAAAAGTGAGTTGGAAAAAATATTATTTACCTTAAAATTAGTAAAATAGCATGTTTAAATTTTATCCGCGTTATATTGCGATCAAAATTTTAAAAATTTATCAAAAGACGCTTTCTTTTGATTATGGTATTTTAAAATTTTTATATCCTAATGGTTTTTGCCGTTTTTGCCCAACCTGTTCTGATTATGCTATCCAGGCAGTAGAAAAATACGGCTTTATTAAAGGTGGAATCAAGGCGGTTTGGCGAGTTTTGCGTTGTAACCCATTTAATTCAGGAGGCATGGATCCTCTAAAATAATTTACCCTCATAAGACAGTCCCCTTATAGGGTCTACCAATTTATGTCTCAACTTTTTAATGTTGTTTTTTATCAGCCCATACTTAATCTTTTGGTCTTTTTATATAATATTGTCCCAGGGCATGATATAGGTTTGGCCATAATAATTATGACAATAATTATTAAATTAATTTTATTTCCTTTATCCAAACAGTCTATAAAATCACAAAAAGTTTTACAGGAATTACAGCCAAAAATAAATGAAATTAAGAAAAAATACGCGGACAAGAAAGAAGAACAGGGCCGGGCTATGATGGAATTATATAAGCAGGAGAAAGTAAACCCGTTTTCTTCTTGTTTGCCGTTATTAATCCAGCTGCCTTTTTTGTGGGCGGTTTTTATGGTTTTTAGAGCTGGTTTAAGCGGCACATCGCTTAATTTAGTTTACTCTTTTATTTATAGACCGGAATTTATCAATACCACGTCTTTGGGTTTTGTTAATTTAGCGGAACGCAATGTAGTTTTAGCTATTTTAGCCGGTTTAGCTCAATTTTGGCAGGCAAAAATGATGGTTACTAAACGGCCAGAAGTTCATGGCAACGGCGCCAAGGACGAAAATATGATGGCGATTATGAATAAACAGATGCTCTATATGATGCCGGTGCTAACCATTTTTATCGGCCTGTCTTTCCCAGGAGGTTTAGCGCTTTATTGGTTAGTTACCACTATTTTAACCGCTCTGCAACAGCTATATATGTTTAAGCAAAAAGAGAAAAAAATTATTTAAAATTAAAAATTTCTATTTTTTCCCACAATTACGTTCAAACATTTTTTGACGATTGTAATTTCGGCAGGCGCGCTTATGGAAACTGAGCCGTCTAAAATTAATTGATTTTTTAGATTGTGAATTGTAACTTTTTTAATTTTAAAAATTGATTGGTGGTCCTGTTTGGTAAAAAAATTTTTATTGCAATAAGTGTTAATAACTAATTCTAAAAATCCGTCGTTGGGGATAAACTTTATCCCAGGAAGCAACTTGATTTGTTCTCCAATTAAATTAAAAATATAAATTAAACCTTTTTCCGTAGTTTCGATGGTGTAGTTTTTGTTTATATCAATTACCGAACCTTTATTATTAATACTAATATTAGACAAAAAATATGTTTTATTAGCCAAACCTAAATCAATTTTAGTTAATAATCTGGCTGATAAAATATCACAAGCCGTCTCAATTGATTCAATGCCTAGGCTTTTAGCAATATCGTTGTTGTCTTGGCCAATCGGTATAATACCTAAAGGAATCCGGCTGCTGACTAAAGAATTTATAATTTGGTTAATAGTTTTATTATTACCAACCGCAATAATAGTTTTAGCCCCGCGCCTAAGCTCGTTATCGATAGTTTCCGAGACGTTTTTGGTTGGGCCAAGTCTGGAAATTTTGCCATTTAATCCCAGGTCAGTGATTCTGGTTTCAATACGCGCCAATAAACGGTCATATTTTTTTTGATTCAAAAAAGAATCGTAAATAAAAATGTTCATTAGAAAAAGCTTAAGCCACTTTTATTTTTTTAACCTCTTCAACTCCGGTTGTCATGACGCATTTGCCATTAAAAATAGCTCCGCGCTCAATAGATAAGCTAGATGCCTCGATGTCGCCGAAAATTTTAGCCGTAGCCGTAACTTCAAGAAAACCTTTAATTTTAACATTACCAGAGACATGACCGCCGATTTTGGCTTCTTTGGCCTCTATATTGGCAGTTATCTTGGCTGTTTTACCCACTTCCAGATTGCCATTAGTTTTTAGATTGCCGTCAACCACGCCTTCCACAATAATATTGCCTTGGCCGTTAAAATCACCCTTGACCTTAACCGATGGTCCGATGACAGTTTCAAATTCATTAAAAACTTCTCCTTGGTTTTGTTTGTTGAACATAAAATATATGTAGTTTTTGTGTAAAAATTATTTGCCCACAATTTTGGTGATTTATAAAATTCATACTTTAAGCCAAGTTTCCGCTGATCAAACGCTGATAATTACGCTGATCTACGCTGAAAAATAATATTTTTACACAATAACTATGTAAATTATAAGTTATTTAGATGGGGCCACAGCTCCATACTCATTTTAAGTAAGTTCAGCAGGTTTGTCAAAATAAAATAAATAAGTTATTATGTAATTGGAATTAAAATAGCAAAATTATACCCAAAATGTCCATAATATGGTGTTTATCCTCACGCTTCCCCAGGCGCCATGGTTTATGAGAAGAGGAAAGTTTTATTTTTTTAGGTTTTTACGGCAGGAGTGAGGTATAATTAAGCGATTATGGCTAATTGCTAATATTAGCATAGACTATTTTGATTTTTGAAATAAAAAGGCTAAGGTTAGCGGTAATTTTAAAAGGGTTGGTAATTTTGGCCACAAGCTTAATAAGCAACTTTAAAACTTAGGAGAAGGTTGTTTTGTTTAATAGACATGTTGCTAAATAAATAATTTGGCTAATATTAGCTAAATGCGATTTTGCTATTTTTTTAGCTAATATTAGTTTAAAAATCGCAAAAAATCAATTTTAAAGTCTTAATAAGCAACAAGTCTAATATTTATTACAAGCTAGTCGTGGATGGTGCTATTATGGGACTGTGTGATTCTGCGACAGTCCCACTAAAGGCGCCGAAGGTTCTCGCAACCTATCTGCTCTTGTAGTTCAGTGGATAGAACAAGGGACTCCTAAGCCCTAGACGCAGGTTCGATTCCTGCCAAGGGCACCAGTAAGGAAAAATCAAATTTCGGTGTTTCGCCTCGCTTCGCTCGGCGACCAAATCGTAAGGAATTTTGGGCGAAAAAATCAATTGGCGGTTTTGTAAAATGTGGTTCGAGCCGATATTTTTAAGAAATGTTGTCATTTCTTTTTTGTTTTCGGTTTCCACTATTTTTGCGGCTTGATTAAGCGATAAAACAAATTCACGAGCCGGTTCGAGCCAAGACAATCCGTTTTGTTCAAAGTCGGTTATTTTCTCGGATATCGAAACTTTTTGGGATAACAATTCCTGTTTTTTGGCGGCGTATTCTTCTATGGATAAAGCGTCAGTCAAAAATACATCGAGCAGTTTTACTAATTTTGTTTCCACTTGTTTTAATTGCTCTTTCATGCTTTCAATTTTTGATTGTGCCTGTTGTTTTGCTTGTTCTTGTTCGCTATCCAACGCCGCCAAAATTTTCTCGGTATCTTGGCTCGACAAAGAAACTTTTTGAAGGAAGTTTTTGATTTGCTCACCTAATGCTTCTTCACGAAGATAATGCTTTTCTTGGCAGGCACCTTTCTTTTTAGTGCAACGATAATAATTATGTCCTTTTTGGATTTCGGCAGTTATACTCGCGCCGCAAGAAGCACATTTTAGCAGGCCAAGAAAAGCAAAATTATGTTTTCTAACTTCTTGGACTTTGCCCCGCTTACTCATTACTTCTTGGCACTTATCAAAAAGTTTCTTTGAAATTAGTGGCTCGTGCTTTCCTTCAAAAATTTCCCCGCGATATTTCATTAAACCAATGTAGAAAATATTTTGTAGGATTTTTTGGATATTCCCGATTGCAATCTTTTTGCCGAGATTTCCACGCACACCATTTTCTTTACACCAATTTGCGAGAGATTTTAGAGTATATTCGCCAGTGGCATAAAGTTGAAAAAGTTTTTTCACTTTGCCAAATTTTTCTCGGTCAATATCAATCATTCTAGTTTTAGGATTATTCAAATAACCCACTGGCGCCCAGCCGGGCCAAACACCATTTCTGATTTTTTGTCGTAGTCCTCGCTTCACATTCTCTCGCAAATTATCTACAAAATATTTACTTTGGCCAAAAGCAATGTTGAGCATGAACAAACCTTGCGGCGTTGGCTCAAACCAAAAAGTGGGAAATTTAAGGGACTTAATCAAGCCGCGATCTACGAAATGAATTATTTTCCCGCCATCAACGCTATTCCTCGCTAATCTGTCGGGGTGCCATGATATAATTCCGTCTGCCTTTCCTTTTTCAATATATGACAACATTTCGGCGAACTTCGTTCGCCCAGGTTCTTTGGCAGTTTTTGCTTCCTGAAAGGAAGCGACAATTTCAAGTTTTTCTTTGGCGGCAAATTCTTTTAGCTCAACAAGTTGAGCTTCAATCGAAAGCACTTGCCGGTCATCTTCTTCTGTAGATTTTCTTGCGTAGATAAAATACTTCATAATGATTTGATTAAAATTTTTCTTTTCCCTGAACGAAATCGCCAACTGATTTTTTCGCCCAAAATTCAATACAAATTGGTCGCCGAGCGAAGCGAGGCGAACCGAAACCGCTTGCAAATTCCTTACTGGTGCTGTATTCTTGAATTAGTCCGAACGCATTTCGCCGCCACAGGCGGCGAGGAAAACCCCCCGCGAAATTCTGAAAATGCGGCGGAGCCGCGCCGATAAAAACTGCCAAAGAATCTATTAAAAACATCGGCTCGAACCATATTTTGAATTTTTGGGGAAAGAAAATTTTTTATAAATATTAAACACAAATTGTATGATCATATTTTGGATAATTGTATTTATTATTTCATTAGCAGTACTCGTAAAAGGCGCTGATTGGTTAATTGCAAGCGCAGAAAAAATTGGGCTTGCTCTTGGCCTCTCTCCTTTTATTGTGGGTGTTACCATTGTCGGAGTTGGCACATCTTTTCCAGAACTCATTTCATCTTTTGTAGCTGTATTCAAGGGGGTACCAGATGTCGTTGCCGCAAACGCAATAGGTTCAAATATCGCAAATATTTTACTTATTGTTGGTGTTTCTGCTGTCATTGGTAGACGACTCATAGTTACAAAAAGTTTAATTGATTTAGATCTTCCACTTCTTGCCATTAGTACAGTTTTGCTTTTGGGTATCGTGTGGGATAAACAAATTACTTTTGGTGAATCTCTTTTAATGCTTGTTACATACGGCATATATTTGCTTTACACTGTTTTGCATAAAGACACCGAAGATACAGATGAAAACGCTGAGCTCCTGCCATCGCGACAAGAAAGAAGAAAAAACATCATCGCCCACAAGAAAGAAGAATTTATCCGACCAAAACTCATTGCGAAAGATTTTATTCTTTTAGTTGTTGGTATCCTCGGTTTGGTTTTTGGTGCAAAATATCTCATTGACGCATTGGTGAATCTATCTACGATGCTGAACATTGCAACCGGCGTGATTGCTATTACTGCCGTTGCAGTTGGTACCTCTTTACCCGAACTCTTGGTCTCCGTGAAAGCAGCTCTCCAAAAGAAATCAGAAATCGCGCTTGGAAATATTTTTGGTTCAAATGTTTTCAATACTTTAGTTGTCATAGGTTTACCAGGTTTATTTCGCGTTCTTCCTGTAGATAATCAAATCTTTACTATTGGTGTCCCAACCATGGCCCTTGCGACGCTTCTTTTTGTCATCTCTGGTATTTCTAGAAGAATTCATATGTGGGAAGGCGCGTTTTATCTTTCGGTTTACGTTCTTTTTGTCGCAAAACTTTTCAATTGGTTTTAATGCCGCCAAAGAAAAACTTGAAATTGTCAGCGGTGCGGCTCCGCCGCATTTTCGGATTTTTGCGGGGGGCTTTTTTCGCCGCCGCAGGCGGCGAAATGCGTTCGAACTAATTTTAGAATACAGCACAATTCATAATTTGGTTGGAAATTTATGCCCAATATGGCATTGGGCCACAGACCTACAGATCTTAAGTATGTGCGTGAGGGCCGTTAGCGCAGCTGGTAGCGCGCCTCGATGGCATCGAGGAGGTCACCGGTTCAAGTCCGGTACGGTCCACTTTAGAGAATTAGTCAAACATTCCGCCTCGTCCATGTTACAGTTGACACTATAAGAGCGCAATATGTTAAAAAATAATGTATTGTATAGAGTTGAAAATAATTTATTAAATTCAGGGTATGATAAAAAATCTTGACCTGTCGGTTGAATTGTTTGGTTGCATGCTAAAGAATCCTATAATTCTTGCATCAGGGATCCTGGGGACTACGCGTAATCTGTTAAGAATGGTATCTCAGAATGGGGCTGGCGCTGTTACTATTAAATCCATTAGCGTAGATCCACGCAAAGGTCACCCAAATCCAACTGTTCTTGCCTTTGGACATGGCCTAATAAATGCCGTTGGATATTCAAATCCGGGGCTTGAGAAAGCTGTTCAAGAATTCAGCGATCTACATGAAATCGGTTGTCCAGTTATAGGTTCAATAATAGGTACTTGTGTTGAAGATTTTTCCCGAGTTGCAATCGAGTTTGACAAGTTGGAATTTAGTGCCCTCGAGGTACCGTTGTCTTGTCCACATACACCAGAATATGGAAAAATGGGCAATCAGGATAATCCTGACGCAGTATTCCGGATTGTGTCGGCAATTTGTTCTAACACTTCTAAGCCGCTATTAGTAAAAGTCCCGCCTGCAGCAAATGATTTAGTCGAAATGGCTTTAGCTGCAAAGGCTGCCGGTGCTTATGGCATTACTGCCGTAAACACGGTTGGACCAGGCATGTTGATTGACATCGATAGTGGAAAGCCATATTTGGGATTTGGCATGGGCGGAATTAGCGGGCCGGCGATTAAACCTCTTGCAGTAGCAGCCGTCTTTCAGCTTTACAAAGCTGTCGACATGCCAATTATTGGTACAGGAGGCGTTTCTACTGGTCGTGATGTCATCGAAATGATAATGGCGGGTGCAAGTGCTGTTGGGATAGGAACAGCAGTATTATCTCGGGGTTTATCTGTTTTTCAAGAGATAACAGAAGAGATAAAGCAGTTGCTTTTAGAACGAGGCGTATCGTCCATAGCGGACATAAGAGGATTGGCCCATGAAGTATGATTTACCAAAAAATGTACGCATCATAAACCGTACGATAGAGAATGATCAAGCCGTAACTTTACATTTAGCCGTTCAAATTGATTTTGCGCCAGGGCAATTTCTAATGATATGGATACCTGGTGTTGATGAAAAACCATTTTCTATCGCAGGAAGTGATCGTGAGGGGGTAATGATAACTGTGCGACGAAGAGGTAACTTTTCCCGCAGGCTATCAGGTTTGGATGTGGGAGCATCAGTTGGTGTTCGGGGTCCTTATGGAAAAGCGTTTAAACTGGCTGAAAATTGTTGCCTGGTCGCTGGGGGCGTTGGTTTTGCCTGTTTAGCTCCTATTGCGGATTTATTTTCACACGCACCAATATTCTATGGCGAAAACACCGCAAAGAACCGCATATATCAAAAACGTTTTCCACGCCTCAATTTCTATACGGTAGATGGGTCTGGCGGAAAAAAAGGGGTTCCTACTGATGATCTTGAAGCACTTATCCAACAGCAAGGTTGTAAAATGGTATATTGTTGTGGTCCTGAACCATTGATAGTAAAAACAATGAGAATTTCCCAATCTCTTGGCGTGGATTGTCAGGTGGCCATAGAACGATATATGAAATGTGGTATAGGGATTTGTGGACAATGTGTATGTGGTCCAACTCGAGTTTGCGTAGATGGACCAGTTTTCGACGGTCTTTATCTTCTCAATAATCCGGATTTTGGGCACCGCAGGTTAGATGCTACAGGTGGATGGGAATCTATTGAGGTAATACAAAAGGAGAAGCGAAACCATGAAAACTGAGTTTCTGGACCAACTGTATGAAGATTTTTTCGTGTAAACCGAGGGGGTACTTTA
Organism: Patescibacteria group bacterium; assembly: GCA_018827685.1. Taxonomy (GTDB): domain Bacteria; phylum Patescibacteriota; class Patescibacteriia; order Patescibacteriales; family GWC2-42-12; genus JACPHD01. The sequence continues at coordinate 6,747 of JAHJXD010000032.1, read as the reverse complement.
TGGGATTTTGTTCAGCAAATACCACTAAAAGATTAACTAATTGTTCTGTTCTATCTAAAACTCTAATCAAAGTATATGATATTTAATAAAGATAATTTTAAGTTAGAAGTTGAGGGTTTTGCTGGTTTAGTATTAGTTGATTTTTTTGCTTTATGGTGCGGTCCTTGTCAGATTATGTCCTCAATAATAGATGAAATAATCAAAAATAATAAAGACAAAAATATTAAGATTGGAAAGCTCAACATAGATGAAAATCAGGAAATAGCCCATCAATATAATGTTATGAGCATTCCAACCTTTTTGGTTTTTCACAACGGTAAAGTAGTTGATAAAAAAATAGGCTATGGTAATCAAGAAGAAATTGAACAGTTGATTATTAAGAATAAATAATCACGCGACTTAAGTCTACAAATTTGTAGACTTAAAGATTTTATATGTAACAGGGATAAGTCTACAAATTTGTAGACTTAAGTTTAATGAGATAGCTAATATTAGCAAAATTTATTTGAGTGGGTAAATTGTGGATAAATAACGATAATTTGTTAATTTATGTTTGATACAATTATTATTGGAGCCGGCCCTGCCGGCATGACCGCGGCCATATATGCTTGCAGAAGAATGATGAAAGTCTTGGTGATTTCTAAAAATATAGGCGGTCAAGTTATTTGGGCTTCTGATATAAAAAATTATCCTGGCATGGAGTTTGTCAGGGGCGTTGATTTAATAAGTAAAATGAGCCAGCAAATGAAAGATTTGGGGGTTGATCTTAAAACTGATCAAGTAAAAAAAATTAGTAAAAATCATGATGGTAGTTTTTTGGTTGAAGCTGGTAAAGATAGTTATTTGGCTAAAACAATTATTATAGCCATAGGGCTGGAGCCAAAACAATTAAAGATAGACAGAGAAAATGAATTAACCGGCAAGGGAATAAGTTATTGCGCTAATTGCGATGGACCTTTGTTTAAAGGGAAAAGCGTAGCCGTTGTCGGTGGCGGTAACGCGGCCTTGGATGCGGTCGAGGTTATGTCCAAAATTGCTGGCAAAGTTTATTTAATTTATCGCAAGCCACAGCTTAAAGCCTTTGGAAGTTTGATTTTGGCAGTAGAAAGTAAAAGCAATGTAGAAATAATATTAAATAGTGAAATTAGCGAAATAATAGGTAGGGAAAAATTGGAAAAAGTAAAAATAATCAATAATGTTAGCCAAATATCAAGAAAATTAGACATTGCTGGTTTATTTGTTGAAATAGGACATGAGCCTAAGACAGGAGCAGTGGCAGATTTAGTGAAAACAGATACTTTAGGGCAGGTTGTTGTAGACTTAAGTGGTAAAACCAGTTGCGATGGTATTTTTGCGGCCGGTGATGTTACTCAAAGCGAATTTAAACAAATTGTTATTGGCTGTGGTCAGGGAGCAATAGCTGCGCTATCTGCATATAAATATATTCAGTTAAAAAATAGCTAAAAAAAGCATTTATCTACGCTCTAAACAATGAATTTGAACGAGGAAAAAAAATTATTTTCTCAAGGCTATAAGATGATAGGCGCCATAGATGAGGCTGGGCGAGGGCCATTAGCCGGACCAGTAGTGGCTGCTTGTGTTATTTTTAATGCTAATATTAACATAAATAATGACTTAATAAGAGTTAATGATTCAAAAAAATTAAGTGAGAAGATCAGGCAAGTCTTGTTTGAATCAATTAAGCAAAACTTTATTGAAGTTGGCGTAGGCATATGTGACCATAAAACTATAGATAGAATTAATATATTACAAGCTACGTTTTTAGCCATGAAAAAAGCGATTGGTTCTGTAAAAACTAAGCCGGATTTTATTATAATTGATGGGTCGGCTAAATTGCCAAATTATTCAACTCCGCAGCAAGTCTATATTAAGGGCGATGAAAGACTTTTTACTATTGCTGCGGCCTCAATTATTGCCAAAGTGACTAGGGATCGCATAATGCAAGACATGGATAAATTATATCCTAATTACGGCTTTAGCAAACATAAAGGCTATGGCACTAAACTTCATTTGGAAAAATTAAAACAATATGGGCCGTGCGCGATTCACCGCTTAACTTTTAATAAGGTTAAATAATTAATGACAGCTTGTTTAAAAACAAAAATTATTTTATAATAAGGATATAAATAGTTGCTGTGTAAAAATATTCTTGCCACAATTTTGATAATTATAGAGTTTGTAGTTTAAACCAATTTCCCGCTGATTAACGCGGATAATTACGCGGATTTACGCAGAAAATAATGTTTTTACACAATAACTAAATAGCATCTAGTCTTTAGACAGTCCCTCATAATATTTTTTATATGCCAAGATCAATAGGAGGCAGCGCATTGATTAACGTCAATTTACTTTTTAGTCAAGCTCAAGTTGAAGAAACAATGAAAGTCGCTGATTTGGGTTGCGGTTCTTCCGGCAATTTTGTTTTTTCAGGGGCCAAACTAATAGGTAAAAAAGGAATTATGTATGCGGTTGATATTTTAAGAGTTGCTTTAGAAATGATTAATCGGCGCGCAAGATTTGAAAATTTAACTAATATTAAAACAGTTTGGAGTAATTTAGAAATATTTGGCGCAACTAAAATTGAAGCCGGCAGCATAGACATTGGTTTATTAATTAATACTTTATATCAATCACATAAACGAGTCGAGATTTTAAGGGAATCAATTAGGCTATTGAAAAAAAATGGTAAATTGGTTATTGTTGAATGGAAAAATACTGCCGCGCCTTTTGGTCCGCCGCCGGAAGAAAAGGTAAGAAAAGAATTAGTTGATAATGCGGCTAAAAAGCTTGGACTAAGGCTGGAGGAAGAATTTGAGGCCGGACCCTATCATTATGGGCTGATTTATGTAAAATTATAAATATAATTAACAGGACTTACGTAGTTGATTTTTTACAAACATTTTTAATATGCGTAAGTCCTGTAAATAATATGGGGAATTTTTTAACCTGGAATTTTTGGTTTAGCGCCAGGCCGGGTGCGTTTACTGAACTTTCATTTAAAATAGTTTTAGGTTTTATTTTTTTGTTAATTATTCTGTCCATAATTAGCCGAATCATTAAAAAAAGATGGTCCAGGGGTTTATATTCTAACTTCTGGAGCGGTTTGTATACTTTTTTTCTAACCAATGCTATTCTTGGTTTAGTGTTAACATTTTTTAATTATGAAATGGTGCCGTTTTTATCCTCTCGTTTTTTGCTTCTGTTTTGGGCTATTGGCATGTTGATTTGGTTATTCTTTATCTATAGGCTTGTTATAAAAATACCAGAAAAAAGAGCGCGGATAGAAAAAGAAAAAGAATTTAAAAAATATATGCCGTAGATTGATAATGGTAATTTCAATATAAGGCTGTTTAACAGTCCTTTTAAAATTTATGACCCATAATCAAAGAATAGGGGAATTTGGTGAAACCTTAGCTAAAAATTATTTGATTAAACAGGGCTATCAGATTATTGATGCTAATGTTAAACTAAGTTATCAAGAACTTGATGTTGTGGCATTAAAAAATGATCAAATTATTTTTGTTGAAGTCAAAACCAGAATCAGTCAATTTTATGGGTCAGCAGAAAATGCTTTTCAGTTTACTAAATTAGAAAGATTCAGGCGAGGCATGGAAATGTATATTGGTCATAAAAAATTATATACTCAAGAGGTTAGGGCGGATTTAATTACTATAGATATTGACCAAATTCAAAAAACGGCCAAGATAAAACATTATAAAGATGTGGTGTAAGAATGTTTTTAGTTAAAAATCCTCAGCTTATGCACCTGTTTATTCACAATTTATTAGCGTTTAATAACATCTTATCAACCTATAATACACTTGACTCATTTTGGTTCTGGCGGTTAAACTAATATCGTCGCTATTAAGGGACTGTGGCCCAATGCCATATTGGGCATAAATTTCCAAATTTCGATAAATTTTTTATATAATAACAGGATTTACGCAGTTGATTTGTAATAATTTCACACTGCGATTTTTGTCGCATGGTATTTACTAAGAAGGCAATGCGGTAAAATTTTAAAAATTTTCTAATTAGGGCTAAAAGGAAAAATTGGCGCAGCTGATTTAATCCCTTTAGCCCTATAATAGAAAAATGTTTTGTAACCGTCCCTAATAAATTTCCAACATTTAAATATGATAATAATTGACAGTTTACAAAATGAAAAAATTAAAAATATTATAAAATTGCGTGAAATCGGCCGTGAGCGTAAAGCCCAAGGCTTGTTTTTAATTGAGGGTTGGCGTGAAATAAATTTAGCGCTAAGAAGTGGAGCCGTAATAGAAAATATATTTTGTTGCCACAGTTATAAAAAAAGAGAATTAGACATTGGTGAAGAAAAAATAATTGAAGTTTCAAAAAAAGTTTTTGATAAAATATCTTATCGAGAAAACCCAGATGGTTTTTTAGCAGTGGCAATATTGAAAGAAGTAAAATTAGAAAAAATGAAATTAAGCTCTATGCCGCTAATAATTGTTTTAGAAGCGATAGAAAAACCGGGAAATTTGGGCGCGATTTTACGCACGGCCGACGCGGCCGGAGCGGACGCGGCTATTATTAATGACCCTAAAACCGATATTTATAATCCGAACGTTATCCGCGCCAGCCAAGGCACAGTTTTTACAGTACCAGCGATTTTAAGTTCGATTGATGAAACGGTTAGTTTTTGCAAAAATAATAAAATAAAAATATTAGCCACTACTCCGGAAGCGAAGGTGGAATATTCCAGGACGGATTATAAACAAGGTTGCGCCATTGTTATGGGCGCTGAAGATAAGGGCTTGAGCGAAGAATGGCTGGCAGTCGCGGACGAAAAAATAAAAATTAATATGCGCGGTCAGATTGATTCGCTTAACGTTTCGGTCGCTGCCGCAATTATTTTATTTGAAGCTATAAGGCAAAGGGAAAAATAAAAAATTTCCTCGAAATTTCGGCAACAACCCCTTGATAGAATTTATCAAAGGGCTGTTTGTTGCGATTAGCGGGACGGACGGGACTCGGACCCGCGACCTCTGCCGTGACAGGGCAGCGCTCTAACCAACTGAGCTACCGTCCCAACAATAAGGGACTGTATTATGAAAATTTCTATCCGAAAGAGCATTGGGCCACAGTCCCTGTAAATAAAAAATCTCTTGCGAGACCAAAATTATCCTAACAGAAAAATAAAAATTAGTCAATTTTGCCTTGACATTTTGCCTTGACATTTGTTCAGGGTATTTTGCAAAGGGTCTATGCTATAATAGAATTATCTTTAACTCTAACATATGCGAAAATCCGAAATTCGTAAAGACTATTTATTAAATAAATACGTCATTATCACGCCCGCCCGCGCCGCCCGCCCGCGCGATATTAAAGAACAAACCATTATTTCCCGTGTTTCTATCTGCCCGTTTTGCCCTGAGAACATAAACTCTAAAAATATTCTTGACCAAATTGACACGCCAGAAGGGAAAATCTTAAGCATAAAAAATATTTTTCCGTCCGTAACGTTAGACAACAAAAAAGCTTATGGCGCTCAAGAAGTAATAATCGAAACCTCTGACCATAAAAAAGAATTGCATGATTTAAGTCAAAGACAAATTGAAGCGCTTTTAAAAATGTATGCCAAAAGGACGCTGTTCTTAAGCAATATAAAAAATATTGAATACGTTTTATGTTTTAAAAACCAAGGCTCAAAAGCCGGGGCATCTATAGTGCATGCCCATTCCCAGGTTTTCGCTTCTGAAATTCTGCCGCCAGAAATCAAGGCCGAGCTGATTGCCGCCCGCCAATACCAACTCAATTATAAAACTTGCGCTTACTGCGACATTATAACAAAAGAAATGAAATCACCTAGAAAAATTTTTGAAGATAAATATATAGCGGCTTTTACGCCTTACGCCAGCCAATACCATTATGAAAGCTGGATCTTTACCAAGCGCCATTTAGACAATATTACAGAATTAAACGACAATGAATTTAAATCATTCGCCAAGTTACTAAAAAAAATCTTAATAAAAATAAGCGAATTAAATTTGTCTTTCAATTATTTTTTACATCAGTCAATTTCCGACGATAACCAGCATTTTTACTTAAAAATCCAGCCTCGCGACAGCATCTGGGCAGGAGTTGAACTTGGTTCAGGCTTAATAATCAATTCTATAGCGCCTGAACAAGCGGCTAAGTTTTTTAGAAAATAAATTTGGATTTTGATTTGTTTTCGACGGACGAAGCCACTCAAAAGTTAGTATTTGAAAAAGTCGGGAGTATGTTGAAAAAATACGGGGAGATTAAAGATAATCAAATCCTGCAGGGGCCTGGTAAGCTTTTGAGCGAAAAAGAAAAAGCATGGGTTAAAAATCATTTGAGAAAAGAAGCAGTATTTTTGCTTAAAAATTATATGTCGGTATTAAAATAAAAATCACATTATGATCAACAAACATAATTAACTAAAATTTTATGACAAAAGACTCTGTTCAAAAATTTATCAATCTAAAACGGGGAGCAAAAGGGATGATAAATATTGACCCCTTGCAAGCAGGTGGAATTTTAACTGATGAAGCAAGACAAGCGTTGCTTGAATGGGGTGATGGTTTTTCTGTTTGCGATTTTTGCCCTGGAAGATTGGAGGGTATTAAAAAACCGCCTATTTATGATTTTGTTCATCAAGCACTTCCTGATTTTATCGGGGCTGATGTAGTTCATTTAACTCATGGAGCAAGAGAAGGAAAATTTTTAATAATGCAC
>JAHJXD010000031.1 GCA_018827685.1 Patescibacteria group bacterium | reverse complement strand
TGGAGACGATAGTATAGGAGCTTGGGGAGCAAATTATTGTAAAGCAGATGATAGCCTTTATCATTCAAGAGTCGTTCATCAAAGAGGATGCGCGGGAAGCGCTTGTTATGACAACGCTTCTACAGAGGAAGAATTAGTAGAAACTTGCGACGACAGCAATCCAGCTACGATTGATACATGTGTATCGGGATCTTGTGTTTATAATATTTCCAACACTCCGCCGACAGTTGCTATTTCTTGCGATCCTGTGGATTGCCAGCAGTATTATGGTTTTGTGCTTGTTTTAATGAACGATTCATCTGATCCTGACGGAGATCGGGATATTATTAAAACCAAATGGTACAAAAAAAACCAGGGAGCGCCGGATACAGATTATCAAGAAATTATTTATTGCCAGAGCAATGCGAAGACAAATTGCACACCGCAGTTAGATATTGGTATAGGAGCTTATACTGCTAAACTTTATGTTGAAGATTCGATGGCGCAATCATCCACGGCAGTAAAAAATTTTATAATAAAACAAGATGCTGTTGCTAATTTTGAATGTTCTTTGGATAGCAAGAGTTGGAATGATTGCGCAAGCATTACTATATCACAAGGACAAGTAATTTATTTACAAGATAAATCCACTGCTTCTGAAGGCGCTAATATTACTTCTAGAACATGGCAAATAAACAATGCTGATTTTAACACAGGCAATAACACAACTGTTTCTGTTAAAGTTAATCAACCTAATAATAATATTATTACTCTTATTATTAAAGATAGTAAAAACAGAAGTAATTCAAAAAATAAAACCATTAAGACCCAATTGCCTTTGCCAACATACAGAGAAGTGGCGCCGTAATTTATTATTTGACAACAGATAAAATTTGTATTGCGCGCTATATTAGGATATGGTATTATTAACACTGAAAGCAAAGAAAAATTAGTTTTTGATATTTTAATAAATTTTTTCGCTTAACGCGACATTAAATCTATGTCTAAAAAAAATGTTTATGTTGTTGTTTTGTTTTTTGTTTTGGCAGGATTGGCCGGAATGGGAATTTTTGTAAAAACAAAATATTTTTCCTCGCCCCAAGCAAAAGTGCTTGCTCCCGAGGTTAAAAATCTTAATTCCCGTGATCAGAAACAAAGGCAAAGAAGCATTAAAGAGATTATAGAACAACTTCCTGCTGAAACGCAGGCAAAAATCAAAAAGGAGCAAGAAAAAGTTCTTGCCTTAAACGGAAAAGTGGAAAAAATAGAAGCAAAAACTTTATCTGTTAAAGCAATGGCAGGGAAAATTAAAGACAAAATTTACAATGTTGTTATGTCTCCAGAGGCAAAAATAATGCTGACAAAAATTGACGCTAAAACTGGAATTCCTTCAACTAGCGCATTTTCTTTGGAAAAAATAAAAATAGGCGATGAGATTATTGTTTGGGCTGAACAGGACTTGCGAGACAAGACAGAATTTGAAAGCAAATATTTGGAAGTGATTTTGAGATAAACTTTCAATTTATTATGACAAATAATTATAATTTAGAAGAAAAAACAGCCGCGCTAAAAAAATATTTTCAAAACCGCGATGATATTATAATGGCATTTTTGTTTGGATCGCGAGCGCGAAATAAAGAAATTACCGGTTCTGATTGGGATATTGCGATTTATTTTAAATCTTTGGGAAAATCTTTAGAATGGGAAGACGACGAACGAGAGTATCCTGAAGAAGAACAAGTGTGGAATGATTGTATTGATATTTTACAAAATGACAATGTTGATTTAATTATACTTAATCGCGCGCCCGCGCATTTGGCAGACATAGGGATTAAGGGCAAGCCGATTATAATTAAAGACAGGAATTTATGGTTGAGATTTATGTTGACTATTACTCGCGAAGCCGCTGATTACAGGCAGACTGTTAATGAATATTATATTATTAATCAGCGGTCGCAATCATTAAATACGCAAGATCGAAAAAATTTGTAGCAAATTATACTTTAATTCAGAATCTTATTACTTGTCTTTTATGCAAGCGGCAAAACAATTTTTAGAAAAATATTAAAAAATTAAAATAAGCGGAGCGGAAGATAAAACTATTTTCATCTTCTGTCTTGCTATAAATCTATGTTTAAAAAAATATTTATTTTTTGTTTAATTATTTTTTCTGGTTTGCTTTTCGCTAATTCCGCGCAAGCGGGGTCGGTTGGAATAAGCACTGCGTGCGTTAAAGCCAAAACGGCTTTTAAAGCCGGCGTAGGAGATATTTATCAAACTCCTTATAAAGGCAATCTTGCCAATTTTTCCTGCTATGATGAAACAAATGTTAGCCAGTTTCCAGCAGGCAATGTTTACAGTAAAACAGCAGGACTTTTAACTATTAATGGCGCTTATGCTTTTGGAGCCAATCATGTTGAATTGCATTTTTGCAGAATTAGTCTTTCTAATGCAGTTCAAATTAGCGCTGATGGCAAGCGGGGAACTATTGTAATTGATACTACTGACGGTGTTTATAATAGTGGGACTGCCTGCAATCCAACTGATAATTATTTTTATCATAATGGCATTCTTCAGGCTTCTGGTCATGGCGGTTGGGTTGATATAAATAGTTATAACTATAAATTAAATACAACTGGTCAAATTATTACTTCAGGAACAAATGGCAGCAACAGCAGCGGCGGGGCAGGAGGAACTATTAATATTACTAGCCAATCATCATTAAGTATTTCAAACGCTCTTGCTAGTAATGGCGGCAGCGGCGGCCGCAACAGCAGCGGCAGCGGCGGGGCAGGAGGAAGTATTAATATTACCAGCCAATCA
>JAHJXD010000030.1 GCA_018827685.1 Patescibacteria group bacterium | reverse complement strand
TTTTTCTAAAAAAGATTACCGGGAAAAATTAAAAACCAATGATGAGCAGACTGTGCCTAAATTAAACTTGTTTTATAAAAAAACCGATCAAGCGCATTTGTCGCTTGGGGTTAGAACTTACGGCTACGGCGCTAAAGATGAAATCGCGACAAAAATTATTTCCATAATTTTAGGCGGCACCATGAGCTCGCGCCTTTTTACCGAGCTTAGAGAACGGCGCGGCTTAGCCTACTATGTTAGAACTCATAATGAGTCGTACACGGATTCAGGCTATTTAACCACTCAAGCCGGCGTGCCCATAGAAAAATTAGCTGAAGCTATAAAAATAATTTTAATTGAATATAAAAAACTGACTGAAAAATTGGTTAGCGGAGAAGAATTAAATCGGGTTAAGCAATGCTTAATCGGCCACACGATTTTAAACCTTGAATCGTCCGATAGTTTGGCTAATTGGTATGCCAGACAAGCGATTTTATTTAAAGAGCAGAATAAAAAAGATAAAATTTTAACGCCGGAAAATTATTACGCCAGCATAAAAAAAGTAAGCACTTTAGATATCCGCCACGTGGCTAAAGAAATTTTTGTCAGCCAAAAATTAAATTTAGCCGCCATCGGACAGCATAAGGATAAAGAAGAGTTTGAGAAAATACTGAAGTTATAATTTTAAGGTGCGGATATATGAATAATTTATTAGAAAATCTTAACAAAGAGCAATTATCCGCTGTTTTAAAAAAACACGGACCGCTTTTAATCGTGGCCGGAGCTGGCACAGGGAAAACCACGGTCATTACGCAGCGCATTGCTTATTTAATTGAGCAAGGTTTAGCTAAGTCTGATGAAATTTTAGCTTTGACTTTTACGGAAAAGGCTGCGGCCGAGATGGAAGATCGGGTAGGGTTGTTATTGCCAATCGGTTATTTTGATTTATGGATTTCAACTTTTCATAGCTTTGCCGAACGGATTTTAAAAGAACATAGTCTGTCTATTGGGCTGCCTGGTGATTTTAAATTGTTAAATGAGTTTGAGCAATGGGCGCTCGTGAAAAAAAATTTAGATAAATTTGAGTTAAATTATTATCGGCCATTGGGTAATCCGACTAAATTTATTCACGCGCTCTTGAAACATTTTTCCCGCGCCAAAGACGAAGATATTTCGCCGGCCGCTTATTTAGAATACGCGGATGGGTTAAAGCAGAACCTTGACCGGATGTTAAGCGGCGTTTCTAAATTGTCATTGAGAGCCATGAGTACAGGACTCGTAATGACAGAGGGAATTGCCGAGCAGGAAGTTTCCCGCCTTAACGAGATCGCTAACGCTTATCATATTTATCAACAGGTATTATTATATAATAATTTTTTAGATTTCGGCGACTTGATAAATTATACTTTAAAGTTATTCCGCGAGCGGCCGGCGATTTTAGAAAAATATAGAAAACAATTTAAATATATTTTAGTAGATGAATTTCAGGATACTAACTGGGCGCAGTATGAACTTATAAAATTTTTAGCCGCGCCAGCCAATAATCTTACGGTCGTGGGCGATGACGATCAGTCAATTTATAAATTTCGCGGCGCCTCGCTCTCAAATATTTTGCAATTTAAAAAAGATTTTACTAAATCCGAAGAAATAATTTTAGTAAAAAATTACCGCTCGGCGCAAAATATTTTAGATTTGTCTTATGAATTCATTAAGCAAAATAATCCGAATCGGCTGGAATGGCAATTGGAAAACCAAAAAATCAAAACTCCCTTAATTCCACTTTTAAAAGAGGACAAAATCGGTCTTAGGCCATGCTTGCAAGAGCATGGAGGGTTAAGTAAAAAATTAATAGCCGAGAATTCTGGCGCAGGCGCGATCGAAGTTTTGCAAGGCGCGGATTTAGCCGAAGAAGTTAAACTGGTGGCAGATAAAATTGTTGAATTAAAAAACAAAGACAAAGCTTCAAGTCTAAATGATTTCGCGGTTTTAGTGCGCGCTAACGATTCGGCTAATAATTTTATGGCTGAGTTTGACCGCCGTGGATTGTCTTATATTTTTGGCGCCTTGCGCGGTCTTTATGCAAAGCCGCTAATTATGGACGTGATTGCTTATTTTAAATTATTGGATAATTATCATGAAAGCTTGGCTTTATGGCGAATTTTAAATTTGCCGATTTTTAATTTTACTTATGAAGAGTTGGTAAATTTTAATCATTTAGCTAATAAAAAAGCTTGGTCGCTTTATGAAGTAATAAATAGCAACAGTATTTTAAAATTTTCCGCTAATTTAGAAAAAAAATTAAAACCAGTGCTGGCTTTAATTTCTCAACATTCGGTTTTAGCCAGAGAAAAAAATGTGAGCGAAGTTTTTTTAGCTTTTATGAATGATAGCGGCTACTTAAAATATTTAACGCGCTTAGCAGAATCGAATATTATAGATTCTTCTATTATAGATTCTTCGCTTCCAATAGTCGCTCAGAATGACAAAAAAATAATAATAATCGAACAGAAAACTTTGGAAGCGGTAAGTCTACTCAATCAATTTTTAAAGCGGATTAAAACTTTTGAAAGTTCTTCGAACGATAAAACCGTTAAGGCATTTCTCGTAGAATTAAATTTGGAAACAGAAGCCGGAGAAACAGGCAATTTAGCGCCTGAAATTGACGCCGGTCCGGAAGCTGTTAAAATTTTAACCGCGCATGGAGCTAAAGGCTTGGAATTTAAATATGTTTTTATCGCTAATTTAGTGGATAAACGTTTTCCAACCATAGAACGCAGTGAACAGATAGAGTTGCCGGATGCGTTAGTAAAAGAAATTTTACCGCATGGCGATGTGCATTTAGAAGAAGAGCGGCGATTGTTTTATGTGGCTATGACGCGCGCCAAGTATGGTTTGTATTTTTCTTGGGCGCGCGATTATGGCGGAGCGCGAGATAAAAAACCGTCTAGATTTTTGCAAGAATTGAGTATAATAAAAAATGACAAATCAACAAGCTCTAAAAATATTGTCATTGCGGCCCATGAGCCGCAATCCAGAAAGTTGTTAGTCGTTTCTGATCCTGGATCCTTGGTCCACGGTGAAATACACAAAGCATTTCATATGGCAAGCAAGCCTGGGATGACAGTACAAACGCCATCCTATTTTTCCTATTCTCAATTAGCTGCCTATTCGGCTTGCCCTTATCAATACCGTTTTGCCCATATTTTAAAAATTCCCATTCATGGCAAAGAGCAATTTTCTTTCGGCAAAACTCTGCATGCGACTTTGCAGAAATTATTTGTTTTGATTAACGAAAAAAAGGACATGATCCAAGCTGATTTGTTTAATCAACCCTCCTGCCGAATAGATTCCCCTCTTGCAAGGAGGAGCAGAGGGGTTTGTTTTGACGAAATTTTACAACTTTATGAACAGAGCTGGGTAGACGATTGGTTTGAATCTAAAAAGAAAAAACAGGAGAGAAAAAAGCAGGGTCAAGAAATATTAAAAGGTTTTTATGAAAAATATCAAGCTAATTGGCCTAAAGTTCTATTTTTAGAAAAAGGCTTTAATTTTAAAGTCGCGTATAATAAAGATTCATATGTGGTGCGCGGCGTGGTTGATCGGATTGATCAAGTAAACGATAGCCTTAAATTAGTAGATTACAAAACAGGCAAGCCTAAAGACAAATTGACTTTTGAAGATAAAGAGCAGTTATTAATTTATCAGCTGGCCATTCAAGAATTATTTAAGCAAGAAATTAAAACCTTAGCTTTTTATTATCTTGATAATAACAGCGAAGTTGAATTTATAGGCTCGGCTAAAGATTTGGAAAAAATAAAAGCTAAAATTATCAATACTATTAAAGAAATAAAACAGGGTTGTTTTAAGGCCAAGCCAGGAGTGCTTTGCGCTTGGTGCGATTATAATAGTATTTGCGAGTATGGTTGTTGATCATAAAACAGCATAAAATTGCATTGAAAATTTTTTAAAATAATGTTAAAATAGTATTAATAATTTTTAGCTTAAAACATTAAAACATGATTTGAAAATTAAACTTTATGTCTCTACGTTTATATTTATTTATTATGTCGGTCATGACTGTTTTTTGCTGGCTGGTTTTCGGCTATATTATTTTTACGATTGATCCGGAAACTACTAATAGCGCGGGGTTTTTTTTGTTTTATTTGTCTTTACTATTGTCAATTATCGGCGCTACATCCATTATCGGTTTTGTGGCCAGGTTTGTAATTTTTCGCCGCGAATTAATAATTGAACAAGTAAAAATCGCTTTCCGCCAATCATTTTTTTTTGCCGGCTTTATTGCGGCGGCTCTGTTTTTACTTTCTAAAAATTTATTAAGCTGGTTGAATTTATCAATTCTAATAATCGGTTTATCAGTGTTGGAATTTTTTCTGTTAAGCTATGCCAAGGCGAAACCGACTGTAATCGCGAGTAAGGATAGCGAACACAAATCCCTTGCCATAGATCAGGACAAGCTTCACAATTTCACAAACGACGAATAGGGACTGCGGCCCCTTTAAACATAGCGAAATTTAAGTATGGAAATTCAATTAAACAAATTAAAAGAGAAAATATTAAGCGATTTAGAAAAAGTTACAGATTCATCCGCTTGGCGCGATCTGGAAATAAAATATCTTGGCCGTAAAGGCGAGTTGACGAAAATTTTAAGAAGCGTAGCTGATTTGGGAGAGGCTGAGAAAAAAAATATCGGTAAATTAGCCAATAATATTAAAACTGAAATAGTCGCTAAATTTGCCGCTGTTAAAAATATAATTTTGGAAAAATCTGTTAACCAGTCTTTTATTGACGCAACTCTGCCTGGACAAGAAATTGATCGCGGACATTTGCATCCAATTACTCAAGTTCAAAATGAGCTGGAGGATTTATTTACATCTATGGGGTTTATGGTTATAGGCGGACCGGAATTGGAATCTGATTATTATAATTTTGAAGCCCTGAATATTCCAAAATATCATCCAGCCCGTGATATGCAGGATACTTTTTACATTGATCAAAAAAATAAAGCAGGTGAGTATGATTTAGTAATGCGTTGCCATACCTCGCCAGTACAAATTCGAGCAATGCAAAAATATGGCGCGCCTTTACGTTGTATTGCGCCAGGTCGGGCTTTTCGTTCAGAAGCCACAGATGCTTGTCATGATCATACTTTTTATCAATTAGAAGGCTTGATGATTGATAAAGATATTTCTATTGCTAATTTAATTGCGATAATAAAAGAGTTATTAAATGGAATTTTTAAAAAAGAAATTGAAATTAGAATAAGGCCTGGATATTTTCCATTCGTGGAACCGGGCATTGAGCTTGATATTAAATGCACTATCTGTAATGGCAAAAAATGTCCAGCTTGCAAAAATAGCGGCTGGCTGGAATTATTGCCAGCTGGCTTAGTGCATCCAAATGTTTTAAAAGCCGGCGGTATTGATTCAAAAAAATATTCAGGCTTTGCGTTTGGTTTGGGTTTAACCAGATTAGCAATGATGAAATATGGCATTAACGATATTAGATTATTTAATAGCGGGGATTTAAGATTTTTAGAGCAGTTTTAGAATTAATTATATGTCAGACAGAAAAGAAATTATAAATTTTATTAAAAAAAGGCCATATTTAATATGGTATGTGAAAAATTATGAAAGATTAAATGATGAATCAATTGTTGAACATACTTTGAATTATGGCGATTGGAATGATGTGCAAACATTGATTAAAATTATGGGCATTAAAGAAATGGCAAAAATTTTTCGCAAAAAATCAAAACCGTCAAAAATGGGCAGGCAAAATTATTTTTTAAACGTAAAAAATTATTTTAATTTATATTTTAGAAAATATGCAAGATAAATTTCATAAAGAGATTTTAACAAAAGAACAAATTAAATTATTGCCATTTATAGGAAAATTTAATAAAGATTTTGGTTTGGTCGGCGGAACAGCTGTTGCATTTTATATTGGGCATAGAGAATCAATTGATTTTGATTTGTTTGCTGAAAGCGAATTTAGTAATATAAAAATAAAAAAAATCATTTTAAAACATATAAAGATTGACAAAACTTTAGTTAGTAGACCAGGAGAATATACATTTTTTGCCAATGGCGTTAAAATCACCCTTTTTTATTATCCATATAAAATTGATTATTCAGAGCAATTTGATAAAATAATTAAAATGCCAAGCCTTTTAACTCTTGCTGCCATGAAAGCGTATGCCTTAGGAATGAGAAATAAATGGAAAGATTATGTAGACTTGTATTTTATTATTAGAGATTATTATTCAATCAAAGAAATAACAAAAAAAGCCGGCAAAATTTTTGGGCCGGAATTTAATGAAAAACTTTTTAGAATTCAGCTTTCTTATTTTAATGATATTAATTATGACGAAGAAGTAATTTTTAAAAAAGGATTTGAAGTAGACGAAAAAACAATAAAAAAATCACTTATTAATTTTAGTCTTTAGAAATTATGTACCTTTCTCTAAATTGGCTAAAAGATTTTGTTGATATTCCACAATCCATTGATCCAGAAGAATTGGGTTTAAAATTAACAACGCATACGGTGGAAATTGATGGAATAAAAAAACAAGCCGAAAAGCTTGACGGCGTTGTTGTTGGAGAAATTTTGGATATAAAAAAACATCCTAACGCTGATAAATTAACTATAGCTCAAGTAGATGTTGGCGAAACAAAACCGCGCCAGATTATTTTTGGCCAAATGTTAAAAATAGAAATTGGGCAGAAAATGCCTGTTGCTTTAGCTCCAACAACTTTGCCAGACAATAAAAAAATTGAAAAAACAGAATTGCGCGGTGAAATATCAGAAGGAATGCTTTGTCTTGACCAAGAATTAGGATTGTCAAAACAAGGGATTAGCGCGCATTTTTTTGATAAAAGCGTAAAGAACGGAACATCTATTATTAAAGCTTTGGGATTAGATGATGTTATTTTTGAAGTTGATAATAAAAGCATTACTAATCGGCCTGATCTGTGGTCGCATTATGGTATGGCCAGGGAGATTTCGGCGTTTTTAAATATTAAATTTAAGCGGCTGAAAAATACAATCCCCCCTACCCCCCTTTATCAAGGGGGCAATACAATCCCCCCTACCCCCCTTTATCAAGGGGGCAATACAATCCCCCCTACCCCCCTTTATCAAGGGGGCAATACAATCCCCCCTACCCCCCT
>JAHJXD010000029.1 GCA_018827685.1 Patescibacteria group bacterium | reverse complement strand
TTACGATAGAGCAATTTGAAAAACAAGTTTTATACTTCATAAAAAATGGTTACGAATTTGTAACACTTGATTATTTCCTTTCAGAAAGGCAGATAATAGCCTTGGTCGAGGATTATCCTCCTTGATTCCGCAAAAAGTTAATAAAGTTGCTGCCACATTGGCTGGCGATGCAGTGATCAATGTGGCGAGCGAAGCAGACAGAGGAAGAGTTTTACAGTTAAAACCAGAGCAGGTTGGACTTAATCCAATGCAGCCGCGCAAGAATTTTAATGAGCATCAGTTAAATGAATTAATTGAATCTATTAGACAGTACGGTGTTATTCAGCCGTTGATTGTTACACAAAAAAACGGTAAATTTGAGCTAATCGCCGGCGAAAGGCGTTTACGAGCGGTTAAAGTTTTAGGTTTAGCCGTTGTGCCGGCCATAGTCAGGCAAGCTGATGAACAAGAGCAGTTGGAGCTGGCTTTGGTGGAAAATTTGCAGCGCGAAAATTTGAACTCGATTGAAGCCGCGCTGGCTTATCGCAAGCTGATTGATGAATTTAATTTAAGCCAGGAGGAATTAGCGGTTAAAGTGGGAAAATCGCGGCCGGTTATCACTAATACTTTAAGATTTTTAAATCTGCCGGAAGAAATTCAACAGGCTTTGATCCAAGGTAAAATAACCGAAGGCCATGCAAAAATAATCATTGGACTGGAAAGCCAAGCTAAGCAAATGGCGCTTTATAAAAAAATCTTATTAAATAAAATGAACGTTGATCAGTCGTTGAAAGAAACCAGAATTATGGGCGGGACCAAGCGGGCCAGAATTAAAATAAATTATGCGGACAAAGACAAGGAATTCGCTTTCCGCCAATTTTTTGGCACTAAAGCTGAAGTTAAGCGCAAAGGCAAGGGCGGAGAAGTAATTATTTATTTTTATTCGGACGAAGAGCTGGGAGAGATGGTGGCAAAGATAAAAAAATAATTATGAAATTTACCCATCTTCATGTTCATAGCCATTACTCTTTGCTTGATGGACTGACTAAAATAGATGAATTAATTCAAAAAGCTAAAGATGAAGGTTGTGATAGCTTGGCCTTAACCGACCATGGCGTAATGTATGGTGCTATAGAGTTTTATCAAAAATGCAAAAAAGCCGGTATTAAGCCGATTATTGGCGTGGAAGCCTATCTGGCGCCTGGGTCGCGATTTGATAAAAATGTAAAATCTGATGAAAGAAATTATCATTTAACGCTTTTAGCTAAAGATAAAATCGGTTATAAAAATTTAATTAAATTAACTTCCATCGCGCATTTAGAGGGTTTTTATTATAAGCCTAGAATTGACTGGGAAGTATTAACAAAACATAAAGACGGCATTATCGCTTTATCCGCTTGTTTGGCCGGGGAAATTCCCAGATTGATAGCGGCTGATAAATTAGACAAGGCGCGAAAACGAATTTTAGAATATGCGGCAGTTTTCGGTTCGGGTAATTTTTATTTAGAATTACAAAATCACCCTAATTTAAAGAGTCAAGAAAAAGTTAATCAAGGTTTAATAAATTTTTCGCGCGAATGAAATATTCCTTTAGCGGCCACTAACGATGTTCACTATTTAAATAAAGACGATGATGAGGCGCAGGATGTTTTACTCTGCCTGCAGACTAAGAAAAAAAAGGAAGATCGAGATCGGATGACGATGATAGGCGACGATTATTCTTTCCGAAGCGTTAAAGAAATGTCCGAATCTTTTGCGCATGTGCCTGAGGCAATTGCTAACACGGAAAAAATTTCCGAATTATGCAATTTAGAAATTGAATTGGGGAAAATCCAGCTGCCGTATTTTTCTGTGCCTGCGGGACAAAACGTTGACAGCTATATTGACGATTTATGCCGCCAAGGCTTAATCAACCGTTATGGTAAAAGCTGCGAGAAAATCGAGCCGGCGATAAAAGCCAGAATGGATTATGAATTAACGATTATTAAAAAAATGGGCTGGGCGCCGTATTTTTTAATTGTATCCGATTTTGTTAATTGGGCAAAAAACAATAAAATTGTGGTTGGTCCTGGCAGAGGTTCAGCTGCTGGTTCTCTGGTTTCATATTTATTAAATATTACCAACATTGATCCGCTTAAATATGATTTATTATTTGAACGTTTTTTAAATCCGGACAGAATTTCCATGCCTGATATTGATATGGATTTTGCCGACATTAGACGCGATGAGGTTTTAAAATATGTTGAAAAAAAATACGGCAAAGATCATGTCTCGCAAATAATTACTTTTGGCACCATGGCCGCTCGAGCCGCAATTCGTGATGTTGGTCGAGTGCTTGGTTATCCTTATGAATTATGCGATAAATTGGCCAAGCTGATCCCCATGTTTTCTAAAATCAATCAAGCAGTGGAAGAAATTAGTGAGTTAAAAGAGCTTTATAAAAATGATCAGGCGGTTAAACAAGTGATTGATTATGTTAAGCGGCTTGAAGGCGTGGCGCGCCATGCTTCGACTCATGCTTGCGCTGTCATTATCACTAAAGAGCAGCTTACCGAATACGTGCCTTTGCAATATGCTTCCTCATCGGACCGTACGATTGTGTCGCAGTTTTCCATGCACCCGGTAGAAGATTTAGGTTTATTAAAAATGGATTTTCTCGGGCTAAAAAATTTAACCATTATTGAATCAGCCATAAAAATTATAAAAAATACCAAGGGGATTTTAATTGATATTGATAAAATTCCGCAAAATGATAAGTTAAGCTATAAATTATTTCAGGCAGGAGAAACCACTGGTGTGTTTCAATTTGAATCTAGCGGCATGAAAAGATATTTGAGCGAGCTTAAGCCGACTGAATTTGAAGATATTATTGCAATGGTGGCTCTGTATCGCCCCGGGCCAATGGAATGGATTCCGGATTATATTAACGGTAAGCATCGCAGGAAAAAGCCAAATTATTTACATCCAAAGCTGGAACCTATTTTAAAAAAAACACATGGCGTGGCGATTTATCAAGAACAGGTAATGCAAATTGCCCGTGATTTAGCCGGTTTTACCATGAGTGACGCAGATGTTTTAAGAAAAGCCATGGGTAAAAAAATTGTTAAACTATTAGCCGAACAAAAAGAAAAATTTATTGATGGTTGTGTTAAAAATAGCATCCCAAGCCAGTTGGCGGAAAAAATTTTTGCTTTTATTGAACCTTTCGCCGGTTATGGTTTTAATAGGAGTCATGCCGCTTGTTACGCTTTAATCGGTTATCAAACCGCTTATTTAAAAGCGCATTGGCCCACAGAATTTATGGCCGCGCTTTTAACCGCTGATCAGCAAAATACCGATCGCATTGCCATTGAAATTGACGAATGCCGGCATATGGGCCTAAAAGTTATGGCTCCGGATATAAATGAATCTTTTGATTCTTTTACCGTAGTGACGTCCTGTACGGAAAAAAATATGGCGGTTCGAGCTGATGAAGCGCCAGATACTATCCGCTTCGGGCTTAAAGCTGTAAAAAATATCGGCGGCCATATTGCCGAGGAAATAATTATTGAGCGCAAAAAAAATGGGCCATATAAAGATATTACTGATTTGCTCGAAAGAGTTTGTGATAGAGATTTAAATAAAAAGTCGCTTGAAAGTTTAATTAAATCAGGCAGTCTTGATAAGTTCGGTGAACGCGGCCAACTGCTGGGCAATATGGAAAATATTTTGGAATTTAATCGTGAAACTGCTAAAACAAAATCAAACGGACAGGTTAGTTTATTTGCTGACGCGCCGAATTTACATTTTAGCCGCAAACTTAAACTTGAACAGGCGCCGGCCGCCACTCAGCGTGAAAAATTGGCATGGGAAAAGGAACTTTTAGGACTTTATATTAGCGAACATCCTTTTTCTGAGTTTAAACAATTTGTAAATCAATTTGTTATACCAACAGCGCATTTGGCTGAGCATAAACTTGATAATCAAATTTATGTCGGTGGCGTTATTACCAAAATTAAAAAAATTATAACTCGTTCTAATGAACCCATGCTATTCGTTAAAATTGAAGATAACAGTGGCGGGTTGGAAATATTAGTTTTCCCAAGTTTATTAAAAAATAATAATTTAATTTGGCAAGAAGGCAAAGCGGTTCTTTGCCAGGGGAAATTATCTGATAAAGACCAAGGCCTTAAATTGCTTTGCAACAAGGCAATTGAATTGAATATTGAAACTGCCGAAGAGGAGATAAAAAAATTTACCCTGTTAGACAGTAAACATCTAACAGGGTTCACGACTTCTGGAAATGGAAAAAATAATAGCGAGCCAAGGAAATTTTTTGATTATCACCAGCCAAAACCTCCTGCCGTGCCGATTTTAAAGCATTTAATTTTTAAAGACGATAGTCTGTATATAAATTTAAACTCGAGCGCTAATGCTTTAACGTTAGAAAAGTTAAAAGAAGCGCTGCTAAAAAATAGCGGAGATAAAAAGGTGTTTTTTAGATTATTGTCAGGCGCTGGCGCTAAGGCCAACTTGGTTGAGACTGATTTTAAGGTTAATTATAATGAATTGTTGATTAAAGCAATAAATAATATTTTAAACTAATTAGTTTCTGTGTAAAAATTATTTGTCCACAATTTTGGTGATTTATAAAATTCATACTTTAAGCCAAGTTTCCGCTGATTAAACGCTGATAATTACGCTGATCTACGCTGAAAAATAATATTTTTACACAATA
>JAHJXD010000028.1 GCA_018827685.1 Patescibacteria group bacterium | reverse complement strand
CAGATACGAAGATCGCAGACTGGTCGTGGTGGCACATATCGGCAGCGCCCATAACGAGGAAGAATTAAAAATACTTTAACCGGAGAAGAGATAATAATGCGTTCGGAAATAACAGCTAAAATTAAAGAAATGCTTTCAAAACTTGGGCTGTCATACTAAAAGTGACAAGTCGGGAGCTGATTTTTTAACCAATTTTCAACATTTTTCTCCCCGCTTCAATGAGGATAAAACAAATTATTCAATATTTTTTAATTTCCGCCACCGCTTAATTGCTTTAGTTCTGGCTAGCTCTCTTTCTATGGCGGCATTGACTTCGGTAAAATCAATATTCTCTCCGCGGCGCGCTTTTTCTTTAAGCTCGGCGGCTCTCCGATGAGCTTCTTCAACTTGCGTCAAATTAAGCTCCTCGGCTCGTTCAGCCGTGTCTGCTAAAATTACCACCTTATCTTTTAAAACCTCTAAAAACCCTCCGGAAATTGATATAATCTCATTTTTACCATCTCTTTTTTTAACATGAACCACTCCAGGCGCCAAACTTGACACTAAAGGAATATGATTAGGTAAAACTGTAATCTCTCCGACTTTAGTCGGCAAGGTAATCTGAGTAATCTCTTCCTTAAGCACGACACGTTCAGGAGTAACAATCTCAAATTTTATAAATTTAATATCTGACATAAATTATTATTTCCCCACTTCATCAATCCCGCCTTTCATATAAAAATCACTTTCTGATTTTCCATCATAACTGCCTGTTAAAATTTCTTTAAAAGCGCGAATAGTATCGGTCAATTTTACATATTTGCCCGGATGGCCGGTAAAAGTTTCAGCCACGGCAAACGGTTGGGACAAAAATCTCTGCATTTTTCTGGCTCGAGAAACCATAATCTTATCTTCAACTGATAATTCTTCCATGCCTAAAATAGCAATAATATCCTGTAAATCTTTATATCTTTGTAATACTTTTTGCGTGCCTCTGGCAATATCATAATGCTCCTGGCCGACAATCTTCGGATCTAAAATAACTGATGAAGAATCCAGCGGATCAACGGCCGGGTAAATACCTAATTCAGATAATCCGCGGGACAAGACAACAGTAGAATCAAGATGACCGAAAGTTGTGGCTGGCGCCGGATCGGTTAAATCATCGGCCGGCACATAAACCGCTTGGATGGAAGTAATTGAACCTTTGTCGGTTGAAGTAATACGCTCCTGCAACTCGCCCATTTCAGTGGCTAAGGTCGGCTGATAGCCAACGGCGCTTGGCATGCGTCCGAGCAAAGCCGACACTTCAGAACCAGCTTGCGTAAATCTAAAAATATTATCTATAAACAATAAAACATCTTTATTTTTTTCATCACGGAAATATTCAGCCATGGACAGGGCGGACAAAGCCACGCGAGCGCGAGCTCCTGGCGGTTCATTCATCTGTCCAAAAACCATTGCTAATTTATCAAGCACTTTTGCTTGTTTCATTTCATGATAAAGATCATTGCCTTCTCGCGTTCTTTCGCCCACTCCGGCAAACACAGAAACTCCTCCATGCGCTTTAGCTATATTATTAATTAGTTCCTGAATAATTACGGTCTTGCCTACTCCGGCGCCACCGAACAGTCCAACTTTACCGCCTTTTAAAATCGGGCAAATCAAATCAATAACCTTAATTCCTGTTTCCAAAATTTCAGCTTTAGCAGACAGGTCAACAAATTTTGGAGATGAGCGATGAATTGAATATCTTTTTTTTGTTTTCACGGCTTCAATACCATCAACAGGTTGGCCTAAAACATTAAAAATTCTACCCAAAGTTTCCTCTCCCACAGGCACTGTTATATTTTCTCCAGTATTAACTACTTTGTCACCGCGCTTAAGCCCATCAGTTGATCCCATAGCAATGGTTCTTATAACATTGCCGCCCAAGTGCTGTTGCGTTTCCAAAACCAATTTCTGGCCATGGTTATCTCTGTCTTGACAAAGGGTAGTTGAGGAATTTTTCCTTTCAATTTCCAAAGCAGTATAAATTTCCGGCAAATTATCCTCAAAATAAACATCAACCACCGCGCCAATAATTTGTTTAACAACACCTGTTTGTTGTAATTTTTCACTCATAGTATTAAAATAAAAATTTTTAAATTAAATATTCTCCCTGCAAGCTAATAAGCTAATAAGCTAACGCATTCGCTCCGGCTGAAATTTCCGCGATCTCGGCCGTAATTCCGGCCTGTCTGGCTTTATTATATGACAAAGTCAACTCGCTTACCATATCTCCGGCCGCATCGGTTGCCTGGCGCATGGCGCTCATGCGCGCGCTATACTCAGAAGCGTTTGATTCTAATAAAGCCTGATAAAGCTGAATTTCAACCAGCCGAGGCAACATTTCATTTAAAACTTCTTCTGGGCTTGGCTCAAAAATATAGTCATAATGAAATTTACCAATATGCGAATGTTTTTCCTCTTTATGTTGAACAAATTCTTTATCCAAACCCAGCCGGCTGTCTTCTCCCATAATGCCCAAATATTCGTCAGCTTGGTCAATTTCTATGGGTAAAAGCTGCTTAACTCTAGGAATTTGCTTCAAAGAACTGACAAAATCCGTATAAGCCACCATTACTTTATCATATTTTCCATTTAAATATCCGCCGATTATTAAATTTGCCACCGGCACGATTTCATTTACTTCGCTGGCTAAATCAAGTTTGGGAAAATCTGCTACCACTGTTTGACCATGGCGATGAATAGCCGCGCCCTTTTTACCGACTAAAACAAATTCAACTTCTACTATCGCTTTTTCACCCATGGTTTGATATTTTTTCATTGATTCATAAACCTTATTAATAATCGCCGTATTAAAGCCGCCGCAGAGCCCGCGATTAGAAGTAATTAAAATAACGCCAACTTTTTTAATTTCTTTTCTCGGAGTTAAAAGCCGATGCAGAGCTTTGTTATGGCTATGGGCAGACCTGGATAAATTTAAAACCGTCAACCAGCTTAAATTGGCATAAGTTCTGGTTTTAAGCACAGCCTCAATGGCTTTGCGCATTTTTGATGCCGCTACCATTTCCATGGCCTTGGTAATTTTTTTAGTATTACCGATTGATTTTATCCTATTTTTTATATCTCTTGACGATGCCATATTTTAATTGTCATTGCGGGCTTGACCATTGTCATTGTCATTGCGGGCTGTTTAATTGTCATTGCGGGCTTGACCCGCAATCCAGAATCATGTTCAATACACTAAAATTGGATTCTGACATCCTGTATCAAGTACAGGACAGGCTGCGGCAGGAATGACAAATAATTATTACTTTATCTAATAATCAAGGCTATTTTTGTAATCTTGGATCAATCCTTTCATCTCCGCTTCCAACTTCTCGCTTAAGTCTTTCTTGTCAGTAATCTCTTTTAGAGCTTTGGCTCCGAACATAGCCGCATATTTATATAAACCTGTTTCAAAATCAGAAATTTTTTCTACTGGCACGTCGTCAACCAAACCATTAATTAAAGCAAAAAATACTAAAATCTGATTGGCTGCGCAGACAGGCGAATATTGACCTTGTTTAAATATTTCTTGTAATCTTTTACCTCGTTCCAGTTTGGCCTTGGTATCTTTATCTAATTCTGAACCAAATTGGGTAAAAGCGGCTAATTCTCTAAACTGAGCGGCTTCAAGTTTCATTTTTCCCGCGACTTTTTTCATGGCCTTAGTCTGCGCACTTGAGCCAACGCGCGAAACCGACAAGCCAACATCTACAGCCGGACGGCTGCCTTGATAAAATAACTCCGGCATTAAATAAATTTGTCCGTCAGTAATTGAAATAACATTAGTAGGAATATAAGCTGACATATCTCCGGCCTGAGTTTCAATAATTGGCAAAGCTGTAATTGAACCTCCGCCAAATTCCTGGCTTAATTTACAAGCACGTTCCAGCAGCCTTGAATGCAAATAAAAAACGTCTCCTGGATAAGCCTCGCGCCCAGGCGGCCGTTTAAGCAAAAGAGAAATTTCGCGATAAGCCACCGCATGTTTTGACAAATCATCATAAACAATTAAAACATCCTCGCCTTTATCTAAAAAGTATTCTGCCATTGCGCAACCGGCATAAGGCGCGATATATAATAGTGACGCAGGGTCAGACGCGCCGGCTAAAACCACGGTCGTATAATCCATAGCACCCGACTGCTCAAGTTTGGCTACTAAACCAGCTACTTTAGATTCTTTTTGTCCGATAGCCACATAAATACATTTCATGTTCTGGTCTTTTTGGTTTATAATGGCGTCAATGGCGATGGCGCTTTTGCCGATCTGGCGGTCGCCAATAATCAATTCTCTTTGGCCGCGGCCGATTGGAATAATAGCGTCAATAACTTTAATACCGGTTTGTACCGACTGCCTGACTGATTCGCGAGTAATTACGCCTGGAGCGATTTTCTCCACAGGATAAAATTTATCCGCTTGAATTTCGCCTTTGCCGTCTAATGGCTCGCCTAAAGGATTAACCACGCGGCCGATTATTCCATTTCCTGTTGGCACTTGCAAAATTTTATTTAAACATTTAACTTCGTCGCCTTGTTTAATGCCCAGATAATCGCCTAAAATAATCGCGCCCACTCGATCTTCTTCTAAATTTAAAGCCAGACCGTAAACCGAACCGCTAGCGGCTTTTTTATCCTCCGCGGCTTTAACAGAGGGGAAAAATTCCAACATCTCCGACATCATAACTTCGGAAATGCCTTCAATTCTGGCAATACCGTCGCCAATTTCAATCACCCGGCCGACAGTTTGCTCTTTTAGGCTAGTTTTAAAATTAGTAATTTGTTCTTTAAGTTGTTCGACAATAAAATCTTTTGTAGTAGACATAAAAATTAAGTTAAAAGTCAAAAGTTTATAAAGTCAAAAGTAATTTGCATTTTTTTACTTCTGACTTTATGAACTTTATAAACTTTATAAACTATTTTATCATTTTATTTTTTAATTCCACTAATCGTGCCTTTAAACTCCCGTCTACTACTTTGTCCTCATACTTAATTATAACTCCGCCTAATAATTTTTTATCAATTTTCTCACTTATAATCACTTGCTTGGCGTTATATAATTTAGCAATATAATTTTTTAATAATTTAACTGTCTCTTCATTTAATTCATTGGCGCTCGCAACTTCGGCTTGTACAATGCCATGCTTATTATTCCAAAGTTTTATAAACTCCTCTATAATTTTATTTGCCTTGGCTAACTGATTTTTTTCAGCCAAAAGTTCAACGAATTTTTCAATAACAACCTTGGCCTGGCTGGATGTTTTTCCGTCAATAGCCTCATATAAACTTAAAGCAAATTGTTTTACTGTAATTTTCATTTTAATCTTGTTGTTACTCGCAACGACATGTAATATTAATTTGTTATTATTTTTCTTATTATCTCATTATCTTTTTTCGCGTCAACTTTTTCTACTAAAATTTTTTCCACCGTGGCAATAACTAAATCTGCCACTTCTTTTTTTATTTCTTTAAGCGTAGCCGCTTTTTCAATTTGCATTTTAGCTTTTTTTTGATTAATAATTTGTCCGATATCATATTTTGCCTTGTCAACAATTTCTTTATGTCTTTTTTCGCCTTGCTCTCTGCTAGTTTGTAAAATTAATTTTGCTTCTTTTTTTGCTTTAATAATAATTTCTTTTTCTTTTTTTGAAATTTCTTCGAGTTTTTCCACGGCTTTTTTAGCATCTATTACGCCTTGTTCAATGGTATTTTTTCTATCTTCAAGAAATTTTAAAATTGGCCTGTATCCAAATTTATATAAAATCAATAACAAAATCGCGAAATTAATTAATTGCGCGATTAAAATTTTAATATTTAATCCAAAAGCTTGAAGTAATTCCATACGTCGCATAACGCATAACGCATAACGTTATGAGTTATGCGTTATGCGTATTTATCCAAACAAAATAATTAGCGCGACAACTAAAGCGTAAATACCTGTTGATTCTGTAATAGCCATAGCCGCAAACATCAAGGGCGTAATTTTATTAGCCGCTTCTGGATTTCTGCCAATTGCCTCTAAAGATTTTGACGCGATAATACCTTCACCGATAGCAGGTCCAATAGCCCCTAATCCGATTGCTAATCCAGCAGCTAAATGTTTTAAAGTTTCTCCTTCCATAATTTTTATATAACACACTATATGCGTTAATTATTAAATTAATTATAGTACTTACGCGCATAAAAATGTTTGTAAAAATCAACCGCGTAAATCCTGTTTATTTAGGGACTGTGGCCCAATGCTCTTTCGGATAGAAATTTTCATAATTTCGAGGAAATTTTTTATAAAATTTTTAAGGGAATATGGATATATTAGCGAAAAAATTTTAGATAAAAATTTACCGAAATTTGGAAATTTATGCCCAATATGGCATTGGACCACAGTCCCAATTATATAAAATTCTAATTGGTTAAACTTTCTCCGACGCCATTGTCACAAATACTAATGTTAATGTGGCAAATACAAATGCTTGTACAATAGCTGTTAATATTCCTAAAAACATAAAAGGCAGAGGAGCTATAAATGGCAGTAAAAATAATAGCACGGCAGTTAGCGTTTCACCGGCAAATATGTTGCCAAATAAACGGAAAGAAAGCGATAAAATTTTAGCCAATTCTCCAATAAAATCCATTAAACCCAAAAAAAATTCTAATGGCCCCTTAAAATTTAGAAACTTGCCTATATATTTAAAAGGACCATTAGTTGCAATTGCCGCAACCTGCATAGCAATTATAGATATTATTGTTAATATAAAAACCATTCCATAATCTGACATTACTGCCCTAAACAAAGGCACGCTTCCCTCGCCATTGTCTAAAGTTATTGCTGATTGTCCCGGGATAAATACGAAAATATTAGCAATGGCAATAAAAATAAACATTGTAAACACGAGCGGGAATAAATATTTAGTTTTTTTATTACTGCCTGTGATTGTTTGAACAAATAAATAACTTCCTTCAATAAGAATTTCAACAATATTTTGCAATGTCCCTGGCACAGATTTTAATGATCTATTAATAATTAATG
The DNA here is from genome assembly GCA_018827685.1 of Patescibacteria group bacterium. Taxonomy (GTDB): domain Bacteria; phylum Patescibacteriota; class Patescibacteriia; order Patescibacteriales; family GWC2-42-12; genus JACPHD01. The sequence continues at coordinate 9,626 of JAHJXD010000028.1, read as the reverse complement.
TAATAACAATCAAAAACAAACTAACAAAAAAAGACCAAAATAAAGTATTTGTAATTGGCATTGAGCCTATATTAAATAAAATGTCTGGGGCAAGAGAAATACTTAATTCCATGATTGAGTTGAAAGTTTATAAAGTTGAAAGTTTATAAAGTTATTTAACTCAACGAACTTTATGAACTTTTAACTTTTAACTTTATTAATTAGCACCTTTACTTTTTTATATAATAAAATATTAGTTACAATAAAAGCTATAATTACGCTTACAATTAATAAAATGGGGTTGGTATTAAACATTTTGTCTAAAAAATATCCAACACCTCCGATTAATAATAATGGACCAAGAATTGAAGTGCCGCTATAAGCGGCCATAGCGCAAATAAGCTGTCTGGTATTTTTATATTTGCTAAGATGCTCTAAATTCATAGTATTAAAATGTGAATTTTATATCCGCGTCCATCTTCTTCTAAAAATGGTGGAAAAGCAAATAAACCCTGTTAGATATGCAATTATCTAATGGGGTAAACGCAGACAACAACATAGATTTACGCAGATCAAAATACCGAAGTCTTATTTTATGTTAACAAACCATCAATTTTAAGTCAAGTATTTCATTGTTTTCATTTATGTGTAAATTCATAAATATAACCATATTTCCTTCAAAAGAGCGTTCAGTGACAGTCCCATTAAATATTAAAAAAATTTCGAGCAGTTTGTGTTGTAACTTCAGCAATTTTTAATACATTAATATTTTTAATTGTTGCGATACGATTAGCAATGTATTTTACAAACATTGGCTCATTGCATTTTCCTCTATGCGGCTCCGGTGTCATATACGGACAATCGGTTTCTATCATAAATTTATCATTTGGCAGGCGGCGGATTAAATCATCCCATTGCGCGGAAAAAGTAATCAGGCCGGTAAACGAGATATTCAACCCTAAAGAAAAATATTGCCAAGCCAATTCTTCATCTCCGGAAAAACAATGCATTACGCCCCAAGGCTTATTTTTTATCATGCTCTCTTGATGCTCTTTTCTAAATTTTTTTAAAATTCCCAGCATATCGTCATGGGCCTGGCGGCAATGGATGATGACCGGCAGTTTCAAATTTTTGGCCAATTCAAGCTGGCGCAAAAAAACTTCTTTTTGCTTTTGTTTGGCAGCTGCCATGTCAGATTTTATATCAATATGATAATAATCCAAACCGATTTCGCCAACGGCCACTACTTTTTTAAACTGCGCCAATTTTTCATAAACATCGTAGCTGAATTCTTCCTCGCGCGTAGTAAAATCATAATCATCGCCTTCGACTTTCTGCTCGTGCGTATGCATAGGATGAAGCCCGACCGCGACATAAACGCCTTTCTCGTATTTATTAGCATATTCTAGAGCGCGCTTTGAAGTTTTCGCTTCAACGCCAACCAAAATCATCCATGTGTCATTAGCTAAAGCGCGACGTATTACCTCGTCAGCGTCATTTTTAAAAGTATTAAAATTTACATGAGCGTGAGTATCTATAAACATAAAATTATAATAATATTATTTTCTCAAAACTTTTATATTTTCCACATCTCTTATATCCACCAAGCTTGATGGCTTGGTTTTTTTACATTCTCCTGCGTCAATCGTCAAGTCTGGTAAATATTTAAAATATTTTTCCAAATTTTGCACATCAGATAATGGCTTATCTGCTTTTTTATTTAAACTAGTTGATACCAAAGGAAAGCCGACTTTACTAATTATTTTAATCAAAAATTCACTTTTCGGCAATCTAACGGCTAAACTATTTAATCCACCGGTCAATTCGGGCGGCAAATTAGGCCTTCTTTTTAAAATTACAGTAACCGATCCTGGCCAGATTGACGCCAAATATTTTTCCTGCTCTTGATTAATAAAACAATATTGCCGCAACATTTTGTAATCGCTGATTAATACTAATAACGGTCTTTTATTTTCTTGTTTTTTTAATTTTTTGATTTTTTGATTCTTAATTTTATTTATTCTTTTAATCGCTTCTACGTTGCGCGCGTCACAACCCAACCCATAAACAGTGTCAGTCGGATAAGCAATTACCAATCCTTGTTTTAAATAATCAACAATTAAGTCAATTTGCTCTTGTGTTATTTTATTTAAATTTATTTTTATAATTTGCATATACTTTCTTTCTATGGTATTGAGCCACAGTCCCAACATTATTTTAATTTCATTAATAAATCAGGCAATAACGGCATTAAAGCGTTGATAAATTTCAAAAAAAACGGCGCCAACTTTGAAGCATCAAGCCAGCGAATAAGCGCAGTTTGAGAAATCAATACTAATACTAAGCCTAAAACCAGACCACCTTCAATAAAACCTAAGCAAGCACCAGTCAGACGATTAATGGTTTTTAAAAAAGGAATGACAGAAATTAGATTAAAGGTTTGGTCGAGCAGTATAAAAATCAAACAAATCAACCGATTAATTAAAGTAAACAAAACAAAAAAAATAATAATTTTTCCAGCCAGATCATGACCAAAAAATAAACTTTTTACCCAGCCAAAGACAATTAAATAAAAAATAAGCGACAACCACAAACCGCCGATCACGCCTAATAAAGAGCCAGTGGTTCTAATTAGACCGAAAAATAAGCCGTAAAAAACAAAACCGGCAAGAATAATCAATAAAATCAAATCAAAAATAGCCATAAATAATAATTTTAATTTATTCGCGGGAACAGTGATTGACTTTTTTTAATCTGCTTAACGCTAAATTGCTTAATAATTTTTTCAGCGACCGTGGGCATAAACGGTTTTAGTAAACTAGCTACATTTAATAAGTCCTCTGCCACTGGCTCTAAAATATTTTTTATTTCTTTCTTATCTTCTAATTTCCACGGCTTTTTGTCACTCAAAATTTCGTCGGCGGTTCTAAGCTTTTGCCAAAGCGATTTTAACACTTCGTCAAATTTAAAACCCAACATTTTTTCTTTATATTCTCTAATTAATTTTTTATTGCTGTTTATTTTTAAATTTAGCTCCAAATTATTTTTTTCCAATAAATTAGAAACTCTTGCGACTAAATTACCCAAACCATTGGCTAAATCAGCATTATATTTTTCATCAAATTGCTGCCGGCTAATATCGCCATCGCTGCCAAAAACAGCAGCGCTCATTATTAAATAGCGAGTAGCATCAACTCCATATTTTTTAATTAAATCATTTGGCACGATTACATTGCCTATCGACTTGCTCATTTTTTGTCCATTAATTGAAAAATAACCATGAACAAATATAGTTTTTGACAAAGGCAAACCTAAACTCAAAAGCATTGCTGGCCAAATTGTAGTATGTACCCGTAAAATATCTTTACTCATTAATTGAACTTGCGGCGGCCAAAAATTAATCCCCCTGTCCTGCTTTATCAAAGGTGTAAAACCATCCCAACCCAGCCCTGTTAAATAATATAAAAAAGCGTCAGCCCAAACATAAATAGTATGCGAATTATCCCACGGAATTGGTATTCCCCAATTTACATTTTTTCTAGAAAAAGAAATATCTTCCAAACCTTCTTTCTCATAAAAACTAACAATTTCATTTTTACGATTTAACGGCAAAATTTGCAATTTATCTTTTTTTATCAACTCTAATAATTTATCCTGATATTTTGACAGTTTAAAAGTATAACATTCTTCACTCATTTTTTCTGGAACAGTTTTATGATCAGGGCATAAACCATCAACTAAATCCCGATTTTTTTTATATTGCTCGCAACCACGGCAATAAAGTCCTTCATATTTACTTAAATAAATATCGCCTTTGTCATACATAAACTGTAAAGCTTTTTGTACAGCCTTAATATGATTTTTATCTGTGGTTCTAAAAAAATTATTATGAGAAATATTTAGCTCTTGCCATGCTTGTTTAAATTTATCCGCAATTTCATCAACATATTTTTGTGGTTTTAATTTCATTTCCTTGGCTTTTTCTTCAATTTTTGCCCCATGTTCATCAGTGCCTGTTAAAAAAAATACATCATCGCCGATTAAACGATGCCAGCGCGCCAAAACATCGGCCGCTACCGTAGTATAAGTATGACCAATATGAGGAACGCCATTAACATAGTAAATCGGAGTTGTAATGTAAAATTTTTTCGGCATAAATTAAATTTTTACGGGTTACGGGTTATGAGTTATGAGTTACGGGTTATGAGTTATGAGTTACGAGTTACGGGTTATGAGTTACGGGTTATGAGTTATGAGTTACGGGTTATGAGTTACGGGTTATGAGTTATGAGTTACATTATTTCTTCCTTCCTCTCTTGTACATATTTAGTCCATTCTTCGGCAATATCAACGAAAATCTTAAATGGCGCTTCAATAATAAAATCCAAAACGAAAACAAAAAAGTTGATGCGGGAAAATTTTTCATTAAGCCATTTGCCGACCTCGACAATCGGCACACAGAAAAAATCCATAATAAAATTAAAAATACTTTCTTTATTTTCAACAATATAAATTTCACGCGCCACCTTTCTAATGCGTAAACTAAAAAAACTTACTAAAGTTAGGAAGAATAAAAATATTATAATGCTAACGAAAGTAAAATGAATTTTATCCAAAAAATAAATTACAAGCCCAAAAGTTATAAAAAAAGTTATGGCGTAAATTACGGCAAAAACGGCGTTAACGCCTTGGCTGCGCTTTGATGGCTGCCTTAAAACTATCGGCTCTTTACGCTCTTTTTCTATAAAAACTATTTCTTCAACGCCTTGGACGATTTTTTGAGTATTGGCTTCAGACGGCGTCCGGGTAAAAAGCACTACTAAAAATAGTAATAACGGCGGAAAGCCTATATTTATGGCCAAAGAATTATAATTGAAAACTTCGCCCAGCCATAAAGTAGCCGGCGCTTCAAGTATAAAAGCTAAAATCATTTTGGTTAAAAATATATAAATAATGCTCCTGGCCGCGGCTCGGCGCAATTTTATATTAGCTTCATGATATCTTTTTTGCACGAATTTTTTAACTAAACGCGGGAAAGCTTTAGGATCGTTCTTAAAACCTTCGTAAACTCCTACCGGGTTATCGCTAACAACATCATTTAAAATCGTAAAATAAACCGCGTAGCGGCTAACAATTTTATTTAACTGCGCGGTTAACGGATGATTTATTTGCGCGTCAATTTCCGATTTAACAGCTTCTAAGCGATTAGCCAAATATTTTATTTCTTGATCTCCGGCCTTAGCCCAATCAGCGTTATAATATTTGAGCAGCAAAAATTCCATCATATCATTGTCAAATTTCATAAAAATCCTATAAATACTAAGATAGGTTTGAATTTCCCTGTCTGATTTATAAATCGAGTTGTCCGGCAAAGCGATATGCTCGGACAATAATTCATAAATATTGCCAATAGCGGTTTGCGCGACAATGTTAACGTTTAATTTTTCTTCAATTTCTGCCGCGGCTAAATTAAAAATCCATTTACCGATTTTATCTCTAATCTTTTCATTGTCAATTTTAGACAAACCAAAAAGTCTTAAATTTAAATATTTGCTTATCACGACGGCGATTTCACCAATTTTAGTTTCCGGCAATTTATTATTGGGCAAATAACCGGCTCTGATTAATTCTAATAATAAATTTTTCGCCACATCTTCTGCGTTAACCGCTTTTAATGAACCTTCTATCGCAATCTGTCTTTTTAAATTTCTTAAAATGGAATCTTTTCTTAATAAATACTCCTCATTATAATCAACCGAATTACGAATTTTTTCATAATAAAAAGCTAACCGAGAAATCAACTCGGAAACTTTTATTTTTGGTATATCGTCATCATCTTCCGTTTTATTTTTTTCGCGATAAATTACTTGAAATAATTTTTTGACATTTTCGTTAGGGGTAAACATTCCCTCTTCTCTCCTGGAAATAGTCGGGTTTAAGGACATATTAGCTATTTAATCTTGCTAAAATTTAAGATGTCTTTCAATCGCTTTTTTAAACCGCCAAGTCTTATAGGCCAAATAAAAAAACATATAAGCTACAATTATGACCAAAAGCCCTATCACCAGCCTTAGAAAAAAATCCGTCCAAACAATTAAAACTGCGGACATAGCCAAAATTACGCCAGACACGATAAAATGAATAATTGTACCGTTGATAGTCGCGTTGATTTGTTTAAATAAGTTTTGCATAAATTTATTTGTTAATGGTTAATTATATTGGGCCACAGTCCCATTATATCATCTTTTAGTAAGTTTTAAAATGTTCGAATAATTTTTTGTCGAATAATTTTAGAAGTTAGTTAGTTTCTGTGTAAAAATTATTTGTCCACAATTTTGGTGATTTATAAAATTCATACTTTAAGCCAAGTTTCCGCTGATCAAACGCTGATAATTACGCTGATCTACGCTGAAAAATAATATTTTTACACAATAACTAGTTATATGATGTACATGTTTTCCTTTGGCTCGCCAACGGCGAGCCGCTCTTTTAAAAAGAATTTAATTTTTGTTTTCCCGTTTTGGGCGAAGGGCAGAGGGGAATTAAAGGGGTGAATGGCCAAAATCAAAAACTCCTTATTATTTTTTGTTGTATTTCGCAAAATAATCATCGATTTCACTTCTTAATTCTATCCCGACTCTTTCAAAGCATTTTAGTAAATCCTCATATGATCCTTCACCGCCGAGAAAATCCCAAAATTCATTAGCTACTTTTAACTCCTTTTCTAAATCAAGCATTCCGCGTATTGTCCAACGATTGTAAGGTTCCGGATCGTATGGATTATAAGGAATGGCAATTAGAGTTTGCACTTTTGTTTTTGGATTTTCTGCCAAAGTTGTTGCTGTCCATTCCAAAAGCGTTCGTTTGAACTCTTTAAAACCCCCGGCGCTTGGTTTTGCCGTCTTTATGTCAAATAAAAACAATTCTCCCGAATGGCTTTCTAATAAAACATCAACTTTTGTCGGTTTGATTTTTCTAAATTCTCCCCGTTGTGCTACTTTTCTAATAACTTCTGTTTCTTTGGCCTTGTTTGGCGATGATTTAGCGGTTGTAAGATCGTCCATTATTTTTTGAATTTCTATTTGTGCCTTTGGACTTATTTTATCGCCGGCGATTGCTTGGGATTCTGCTCTTTTAAATTTACTTTTTGCCAAAGTCAAAGCTACCGGCTCAAAAATACTAGTACCAAAATTAGTATTAAGTGAATGGATAAATGAAAATAGCGCCATTCTGTCTTTGCCAAGTAGTCTTGAATGAAAAGGCATTGATGCTGGTTCTGGTTTATAGTTTTGGAATTTATGCCGAAGGGCGTCTTTCAAAACATTTTCTACATCATTAATTTGTTGTTTTGTTAAGCTCATATCTTTTTAAAATGAAAAATTATTTCTGAATAAGGATTTTTATCTCGCTCGGTGCGATTGAGCACTGGGCGTTTAAATTGATTAACAATTTTCATGCCTGCTTTTTCCGCAATCTGCGGGTATAAATTCCATTTATCATTTGCTACCAAAAATACATCAAAATTATCTGACAAATATTTTTTTGAATTTAGCAAAACTTGTGATATGCCTTCGGCGTAAGATTTTTTTGCTTCCAATCCTTGACCTTTATATAGAGGGCCGATTTCCAACTCATCTTTTCTTTCAAAGCCGAAAAGATCATAAGCATAAGCATGCTGTTCATGATAATCTATTTGTCCGACATAAGGAGGCGAGGAAAAAATTCCTTGAATTTTTTGTTTTTTAAGAAGTTTATAAAATTTTTTATTTCTTGATTTTATTTCATTCCCAATATCAACCGTTCTTGAATCGCCAGTAATTGATGCCCAGTGAGCGCCATTTTTTAATTTTTGGAATTCTTTAATTCTGGCGATAGTATCATTTGCATAACGATCAAACCAATATTTGATTGAAAAAAGTGGTTTGCAGATTTTTTTGTGTTTCCAGCAATAATAAGTCGTTATCTGCGGCTCTTTTAATGTTGCTAAGTCGGAATGAGTTGTTGCTCTGCAAGAGCGAATGGTTCGGCTTAAAATGACAGCCAAAATTCTTTTATTTTTTTCATCTCTAATTTTTTTAATTTGATCAAAAGCAAAGTCAATTTCTTTTCTTATATTTTTTATATACCATCTATCAAGAAAAGTTTTATTTTTTTCTTGCTTGAGTTCTATTTTATATTTTGCGACTAATTTATTATAAATATTTAAAAACCCCTTTTCTTTAGTAGCCGAATATTTATTTTCATCTATTTCTTTTTTATAAATTTTTCTTTTATAATCTGGGGATGGAAAGTTTTTATTGTTAAATTTAGTTAATTCCAAATATAATTCTTTTTCAAATTCTTGTATTTTTGCGTCAGTTTCAAATTTAGTAATCGCTATGTTTATAGTTTTGATGTCTTGTATTAGTAAGTCTAAATCATAGTCCAACAATTTTGTATCGGTTATCATGCAATTAAAGCGGGAAATATCAATCCCTATTGAATGTATACCAAGCTCATTTGCTTGTACTAATGTTGTGCCTGACCCCGAGAAAGGGTCAAGAATAATGTCGTCTTTTTTGAAAAAGGATTGTTTTTTAAAATCGTCAGTATGATCGTCTATAAAATACTCAACTAATTGTGGAATAAATTTACCTTTGTATGGGTGCAATCTATGAACATGTTTTGTTGTGTCTTTTTCTCGCAAATTATCAAAAGACAAGCTCCAATTTAAATCATTACCGAGTTTCTTTTTCCATTCAACCTCTCTTTGGCCATTAAACGATTGGTAGTAATTTTTTAAGTCACAGGCGTCTATTTGAGTGCTGCCATTTTCGCCATACTTTTTTACTTTTCCATATTGTATTAAATAGGATATATTTGATTCGCTAATATTGCGACCCAAAAATGAGCTTGCCCAATCACAAGCTTCTTTTAATGTTAGTAATTGTCTAGTGGTTGCAAATCCCATAGGTTTTAGATTTTGTTTCCGTATTTCTATTTTACCATAAAATCGTATAAATAAAAATCGTCTTTTTTGCGATTCCAAGAGCAAAAAAGACGCCTTGTTTCCCCTTTATAAATAAACGCTTATGCGTATTTTGTATCTTAGATTTTTCTGTATCTGGCGCTTCTACCCAATCCAATTCTTTCTATTTTTTTAAGTTTAAGTAAAGCATCCAGCGCCTGTTTGACGGTCGGTCTGGCTATGTTGGTGTTTTTTATAATCTCTCCGGTTTTTACCTCTTTCACTTTTTCAATACATTGCCAAACGGCTAACTGTTTTTCTGAAAGAATTTTTTCTATATTTTCTTTAGATAACAATTCAACCGCCATTTGCGACTGCTTTAAAATCATATCCAGAAAAAAATTAAACCAGTCGGTAATATTTTCCTTTTCAGTTCCGATTGTTTTTTGGCTTCGTCTTAAGGAAATGTAATATTCAGGCTTATTATCTTCCACCAATTTTTCATGCGAGACATAAGGTATATATAAATAGCCAGCTTGCAGTAAAAGCAGGTTGGTAAGCACGCGCGATAATCTGCCGTTGCCGTCGGTGAAAGGATGAATTTTTAAAAATTCAACTAAAAAATTACCAATTATCAGCAAGGGATGATATTTGTTTTCTTTGAGCGCTTTTTGCGTCCAGTCGGTCAGATCGCACATTT
>JAHJXD010000027.1 GCA_018827685.1 Patescibacteria group bacterium | reverse complement strand
TTAATCTGAAGTTTATCACAAAAACGAAGTTTTTGGGAGAAATTTCAGATAAGCGCTGTTATGCGAAGCTTCGCTGAGCAGAACGGCGCTGATAAGCGCGGACGTTATACAAAATGAGCGAAGCGAAATTTTGCATAACGTCAGTGATAACCGAAGTTTTCTGAAGCGAAGCGAAAGAAAATTTGAGAAAATGCCGAGCCGAGGCATTTTCCGGTTATCACTTGTTAGGCGACCCGAGTGTAGCGAAGCGGAACGAGAGCGCAGCGCGGCCTTGGCGTATTTTAAAAACAATTCTAAAAACTTTTTTTATAATTCGCGAAGCGAATTAGATTTGGGGGCGAAAATTTTTTTTATTTTTGTCGCAGAGCGACACCTTATTTTGCGAGTTCAAATATTTTTTTCACCAATTCTTTGCGAGCATAAAAAGCTCTGGTGATCGGTCGGCGTTCACCAGTTCGTGGGTTAACTCCGCCCGTGCCTTTTGTCCGAGCTTGAATCCATTTGCCGTCTTTGCCAGTTAACGCACTAAAACCTTTTTTAACGAGCTTTGCTCTAATAAAATCGTAGTCCGCTTTTATCTCTTTGATTAAATCGTCGTCTTCGCTAAAGTCTAAACTCACAACTTTTATTAGTTTTCCGTCATCTGAATTTTTACCGTTCCATTGGACGGCACAAAAAATAATCGCTTTCAATTTATTCCAGCAGTGGCTATCAAAAAATTCCGTTTCCTTTAATTCTTTCTGGTTGATCATTGTGATTGCCATTGTTTCTTTCGGTGTGAGCTTGCCTTTGACTTCGTGAAAACTGACTGATTTTAATTCCCACGACAAGCCGTTTGGCGCTTTAGAAATGTTATTTTCTAATCCTGCTAGTCTTTCCAAAATCAAACCTTTCCAACCCTTGTTCTGTTTTCCTGTTTCGTAGGTAGTAATTTTGAATTTTAAGGCAAGATCTCTTAGATCCTTGCCGATATACTTTTTGAGATTATTTATTGCGATCGTGCGAGTTATAATTTTCATAAAGTTATTTTGATTTTTCTAAATCTTCTAATCTTTTAATTGATAAATCTAAATATTTTTTTTCTAAATCGATACCGATGAATTTGCGATCGTTTAGAAAAGAGGCGAGTCCAGTTGTTGAGGAGCCAGTAAACGGATCGATAATTAAGTCGCCTTTGTCAGTACTGGCTAAAACAATTCTAGCTAATAAATCAATCGGTTTTTGCGTCGGGTGCTTTCCGAATTTTTTTTCGCCGTTTCTTGGCGGATAAATCGCCCAAACGCTTCTCATTTGCAACCCTGGTTTTTTAATAAAATCTTCTGGCCAATTTCCGTCTTTCATTGCCTTGTAATTAAATTTATGTTTGCTTTTTTGATCTTTGCGCGCCCAAATAAGTGTTTCGTGGCTGGCGGTAAAAAATCGACATGATAAATTCGGCGAGGCGTTTGGTTTAAGCCACGCTATATCGTTGAGGATGTGGAATTTGGCAACTTGCAACGCAAAACCGCACTGATAGATTGAGTGGTAAGTTCCACTAATCCAAATTGTGCCACCAGGTTTTAGAACTCTTTTACACGCCTCAATCCAAGAAAGATGAAATTCAAAATCTTTCTTTAAGCCATTGCTGACATCCCATTGGCCTTTGTTGACGCTGACCATCTGACCAGCATGGCAAGTAAACCCGCCATTTGAGAGAAGATAAGGCGGATCCGCGAAAATCATGTCAACAGAATTTTCGGGAATTTCAGCCAAAATATCAAGACAATTGCCGTGATATAAGGAAAAATCGCTGTATTTGTAGTATGGTTTGTTTTTCATGGTTCTATTATAACAAAAATAAAAAAAATTTTCGCCCCCAAATCGCCGAAGGCGATAAAAAAAGTTTTTGGAATCGTTTTTAAAATATGTCGCCTAACGTCCGCGCTTAATCTGAAGTTTATCACAAAAACGAAGTTTTTGGGAGAAATTTCAGATAAGCGCTGTTATGCGAAGCTTCGCTGAGCAGAACGGCGCTGATAAGCGCGGACGTTATACAAAATGAGCGAAGCGAAAT
>JAHJXD010000026.1 GCA_018827685.1 Patescibacteria group bacterium | reverse complement strand
TTTATGTTTTATAAAAAATTCTTTTATATAATTCATAACACTATGTTGTTTATAACCATTTGGCTGTAAACAATATTAAAAATAAGCTAACCGATCCTATGATTAAATACATTTTTACTCTGGTTGCGTCCAATTTGTCAAGCAGCTGATTTTTCATAAGACCAATAACCATATAAAAACAAATAGCCAAACATAGTCCGGAAATATTATAATTAAAAGGTAAAAAAGAAATTGCCCAGCATAATTCAACTAAAATCAAACAACTAATTAAAATATATGGCAAACCTTTTTTAAATTCAATTTTATTTACCCAAATAATCTGATAAATAATTAAAGCCGCGGCAGCCAATATAATCAACACTAGCTGAAAAATCGGCAAATTCAAAAATGACTGCAGGCCGTAGATCGCGGCCGAAACAAGAAAAAAACTAAACCAACTAACATAAGAAGAAATATTCTCTATGCTAAAAAATTCATAAGCGCTCGGTTTTAGAAGATAATAATAAATATGACGCAAATAAAAATATAAAAACACTAAATTTAAAACAAATAATAATTGAATCGCTGATTGAGCGCTCAAAAAAACCGAATAAGCCATAACCGCGGTAGATGCAACGGCTGGTAAGATTAAATAATTCCACCACTGTTTATCAATAAGGCTTACGGCGCAGAACTGCCAAACCGCAAAAAATATCAACAAATTTATTAAAACAGCAGCCACATAAATTAATTTGGGATAAAAAAAATACATTTCATCAAGAACATAAACCCCCAGAGGTATAAGCAATGGCAAAAGACGATTTAATTTCATTTATTATAGTGGGACTGTCCCATAGTTAATTAGTTATTCAGCCAGTTATAATCAACTTTTAACTGATTAATTGCCTGCGAACTATCGCTTTTTTCTTGTTCATCTTTTTGGCTTAAATAATTTTCCATTTTGATTAAAGCCAAAACAAATTGTATATGCAACTCTTTAAATTTTACCGGCACTTTTAAGTCTAATAATTTATTTTTCAATTCCATAATATTTTTATTGGTAAAACTATTATTTTCAGTTAAACTCTGGTAAGCGGTAAAAATTTCCTTGGCTTTTGGTTTATAGTCAGCTTCCAATAAAACAGAACTATCTTGTTTTATCCATTGATTCAAGCTGTTTGTCTGTTTAACTGATTCTGAAGTAAAAATTAAATACAAAATCAGCAAAAATATAATTAATAAAAGAAAAATCAAAATTTTTTGTTTTTTTAGCATAAATTTAATAATAGGACTGTGGCCAAATGCTCTTTCAGCTATAAATTTTTATACATTATTTTTAAAACTTAGCTTCCATTTTAATCCAATCATTTAAAGCCTGATCCCATTTATAGACTTTTAATTTATGGGATTTTTCATCAGAACTATAAATATAATCGATTACAGTTTCTGAACCAATGCGATTTGAATATTTAGTTTTTTTATCTAAAATCACCGGCTTAGAAACAAATTCTAGCCTCATTCTTCCTAATGGACCATTAAAAACTATATATTCAACATCCGTGCCGCCCTCATCTTCAAAATGTTCTTTGCCGCTCTCTTCAACTTGAAAATTATCTTTAATGTTGCCGACTATTTCTTGCCATTTTTCTATAGTCATAATGTTGTTTAATGCTGATAAATTAGTTAACGTTTATACTTTATCATATTTTAACCAGCAATGCCATACAGCGCAAACAAAAGCAATTTTTCTTCTGCTAATTTGGCAGAATTAAGATAAATATGATAAAATAAAGTTAGTTAATCAATTAACTTTTTCTATGGACATAGTTATAAGCCTACAGCCAATTTTGGATTTTTTAGATTTACCCACAGGCCAAATACTGGTAAAGCTGTTTTATTATATTGGCTTGATTCCAATTTCCATTACTTTTCTTTATGGCGTAAGCCAAGTTTGGCTAAGATATATCCGCTTAGCTTACGCCGCTTCGGAAAAAACCGTTTTATTGGCGATTGATGTGCCACGAGGCAATGCTCAAACGCCCATGGCCGTAGAAAATATTTTTGCTTATTTGGCCGGCGCGCATAGTACTCCGGATTTATTTAAAAAATGGTGGCTGGGCGAGTCGCAGCTTTATTTTAGTTTTGAGATAGTGAGTATTAACGGTTATATTCAATTTTTAGTTTGGCTGCCAGAAAAATATTGTAATTTAGCGGAAACGGCGATTTATTCGCAATATCCGGATGCGGAAATTACTGAAGTTAATGATTATACCCAAGGTTTGCCAGACAATTTTCCTGACGAAGAATATGATATTTTTGGCGGTGAATATATTCTGACGCAGAATTCGGTTTATCCGATTAAAACTTATAAGCATTTTGAGCATCAGATGGGCGAACCAGAAACTCAGTATAAAGATCCCATGGCCGCGCTAATGGATTTAATGGGTAGCATAAAAAAGGGCGAGCAATTATGGTATCAAATTTTAGTTATACCAATCGCTAATGACTGGGCGGATAAAGGCGAGGATGAAATAAAAAAAATTATCGGCGAGAAAGTCGAATCAGATAACCTAATAGATAAATTTATTAACGGCACTATTAGTTTAATAGAATTTTTTAGCGAGATGATTCATAGCCTATGGGCAGATATTGAAACCGCCAAATCAGAAGAAAAAGAGCCGCAATTTAAAATGATGAATTTAAAGCCCAGGCAAAAAAAGCAAGTTGAAGAAATTCAGGAAAAAGTCGGAAAACTTGGCTTTGGCGTTAAAATAAGATATTTGTATATAGCTCAAAAAGAAGTGATGAATAAAAATAAGGTGGGTTCGGGTTTTACCGGCTATATGAAGCAATTCAATTTTAATGATTTAAATTCTTATAAGCCGGATAAGGGTGACGGCGGCACCTTCACCAATGTTAGTTATGAGATAATTTTTGGCAATTATCGCGTTAATCTTAGAAAAAATAAATTAATGATGGCTTATAAATTCAGAAGCGATGCCCGCGGCCGAAAACCTCATATTCTTAATACTGAAGAGCTGGCTTCAATTTGGCATTTTCCTGTTGAAGCTTCGGTTAAAGCGCCTTTGCTCCAGAGGGTTTCGGGCAGAAAAGTCGAATCGCCGTCTAACTTGCCGGTAAGCGTGGAAAGTACGTCCAAAGATTTAGAATCTGGTTTTAACGTTAAAGTTGAAAATATTTTCGCTTCAATTGATAAAGCGGATAAAAATAATTTTAATGGTAAAGTTAAAAATTCGCCGCCGGCTAATCTGCCGGTAGTGTAATGGGACTGTCCCGTAATATAATAATTTATGCCAGAAGAAATAACAGTTTTTGCGGAAACAAATTTCCGCAATCAATATAGACAATTCGGCATTAAAACCGATGATCGCCGCCGGCATATGTATTTAATTGGTAAAACAGGTATGGGCAAGTCAACGATTTTAGAGAACATGATTGTTGATGATATTAGATCTGGCAAAGGCGTTATGGTGGTTGATCCGCATGGCGATTTAGCGGAAAAAATCATTGAACATATTCCATCAAGTCGAGTTAATGATGTAATTTATTTCAATCCGGCTGATATGGACTATCCGATTGCTTTTAATATAATTGAGCAAGTCGAACCGCATTTAAGGCATCTGGTAGCTTCAGGCTTAATCGGGGTTTTTAAAAAGCTTTGGGCAGATTCTTGGGGGCCAAGATTAGAGTATATTTTAAGGAACGCCATTTTAGCCGTTTTAGATTATCCTGGAGCGACTTTACTGGCTATAACCAGGATGCTGTCGGATAAAAATTTCAGAAAAAAAGTTATAGAAAAAGTTCAGGATCCGGTGGTAAAATCTTTTTGGGTCAATGAATTTTCCGGTTATGCCAATAATTTCGCTTCTGAGGCGGTTTCGCCGATTCAAAATAAAGTCGGGCAGTTTTTATCCAGCGCGCTCATAAGAAATATCGTCGGCCAAGTTAAATCTTCAATCGATTTAAGAGAGATTATGGATTCAAGTAAAATTTTAATCATGAATTTAAGCAAAGGTCGGATTGGCGAAGATAATTCGGCGCTACTAGGCGCTATGATGATTACTAAAGTTCAACTGTCAGTAATGAGCCGGGTTGATATATTAGAAAAAAATCGTAAAGATTTTTATCTTTATATTGATGAATTTCAAAATTTTACTACTGACAGTTTCGCCAACATCTTATCCGAGGCCAGAAAGTATCGGCTTAATTTAATAATGGCTCACCAGTATATTGAACAGCTCGGAGAAATAGTTAAGCCGGCGGTTTTCGGTAATGTTGGCACTTTGGTTGTTTTTAGGGTTGGCGCGATCGACGCTGAGGAGTTGGTTAAAGAATTTACTCCGGTTTTTACCGAAGAAGATTTGGTTAATTTAGCTAAATATGAATTTTATATTAAACTAATGATTGATGGGATTTCATCCGATCCGTTTTCCGCCCGAGGTCTGGCGCCTTTAATCGAAGAGGAAAAAACCGGCAATAAAGAAAAAGTAATTAAAGTTTCGCGCGAAAGATATGCCAAACAAAAATTAGAAATTGAAGATAAAATTAACCGCTGGCATATCAACAATGAAGAAAAGGAAGAAAGAACCGAAACACGACCAGGCATGCCGGAAAGAAAAATTTTTAAACAAGCGGATACTCTACGGTTGCCCGCGCATAGACAAGCGCCAAATTTTTTTTCCCCGCCGGATAATGATAAAAATAACGCGGTTAGACCAAGGCCAGAACATTTTAAACAGTCGGATACTGATAAATTTAATTATATTTGCAGCCGTTGCGCTAAACCAACGCAAGTTTCTTTTGTGCCTGACGGGATTAGGCCGATTTTTTGTAAAAATTGTTTGAGTTTGGTTAAAAAAGAAAAAAGGCAAGCAATAGAAGATAGACTAGAAGTTAAAAAAACAGAATTAGCCGTCTTTTCGGCTAAAACTAATCCGGAAATTCGTGAAGATTTTTCTAGCGCCAAAATCGCGCCGGCTATTGGTTTGGGTCAGGCGATAAAAAACGGGCCGGTTAATTTTCAAGGGAAAAAAATTGAACCCAAGCGCGATAATTTTAAAACAGGCTCTGATCAAGCGGATCAATCCGGCGCGATTTTAAAAGAAAATGAAGATGTAATCTTAAAGCCGTGATTAACTATTTTATGGATAAAATAATACATTTTTATGACTATTATTCGGCTTTAAGCAACGTCGCCGTTAATCATTATCAATTAGTTACCGTTGTTTGGAATATTTTTTTAGCTTTATTGCCGTTAGTGTTTTATATGTTTTTAAAGTCGTATTGGCGCCGCACAGGCTTAGTGAAGTTCAGCCAAAAGATGGCGGCGGCTGTTTTATTTATTTTTTGGCTGTTATTTTTCCCCAATACGGCTTATATTATTACCGATATTAGGCATCTTCTAAACTATTGTCCGCTTGATTCGCCGGATAAGGTTTGCGCGGCCAACGCTTGGATGATTATTGTTTTTTTCACTTATTCCAGCTTTGGCTGGGTTTGTTTTTATTATCTGCTAAAATTAATGTCTGATTTAGTTAATGAAATATTTAATAAATTACAATCATATTTTTTTATCGCTTTGATTATTCCTATAACAAGTCTGGGGGTATTGCTCGGTTTATTGAATCGTTTTAATAGCTGGGATGTTTTTCTTTTTCCGCATTGGCTTGCACAAGTGTTTTTAGTTTATTTTTTAGACATGAATTATTTTATGAATTGGTTTATTTTTACGATTTTTCTTTATTTGCTATATCTTGCCGGCGATATTATATTCAGGGAAATAAAAAAGTAAAAACTTATTTAATGCGATATCTAAAAATAAGTAAAGCCACTGATTTGGTTGATATTAAAGACAGAAAGCTTTATCGCTTTTTGGAAATTTTACCCGGATTTTTGTCTTGGGCCACTTTGATTATTTTGTTTATTTTTTCCGCCATAAAGCCGGTTTGGGTGGCTTATTTTATTATTGCTTTTGATATTTATTGGCTGCTATTTGTAATTTATTTGGGCATACATCTTTTTGCCGCCTATCTAAGCATGAAAAAAAATATAAAAATTGATTGGCGCAAAAAATGTGAAGAATTGCCGGCTGATTTAGTTAATAATTTAAAATGGCAAGACATGATTCATTTAGTGATTTTCCCGACTTATAATGAAAGCATGGAAATTATCAGACCGAGTTTTCAGGCTTTAATTGATGATGGTTATCCGACCGATAAGATGATTATGGTTTTGGCTATTGAGGAAAGGGCCGGCGAAAAAGCTAAACAAAGAGCGCAAATAATTGAGCGTGAATTCGCTGATAAATTTAAGCATTTTTTAATAACCGTTCACCCGAATAATATCGCCGGAGAAATCAAAGGCAAAGGCGCTAATCAGTCCTGGGCAGCCAGAGTTGTCAAGCAGGAAATTATTGATAAATTTAATTATGACTATGATAAAATTTTGATCAGTGTTTTTGACATGGACACGGTTGTTATGCCAGGCTATTTTTTCTGTTTAACTCATAAATTTTTAACCGTGTCTGATCCTTATTTGGCTAGCTATCAGCCTATCCCGGTTTATCACAACAATATTTGGCAAGCGCCTTTTTTTTCCAGAGTGGCTGCCACGTCCAATACTTTTTGGCAGATGATGCAACAGATCAGGCAGGAAAAACTGGCGACTTATTCTTCGCATTCTATGACTTGGCGGGCTTTAGTGGAGATTGATTTTTGGTCAACCAATATGGTAAGCGAAGACTCGCGTGTCTTTTGGCATTGTTATTTGCATTACAAAGGTAATTATCGCGTCGAACCTTTATATTTTCCGGTTTCCATGGATGTTTGTATGGATGAAACCGTAGTCAACACTATGAAAAATTTATACAAACAGCAAAGGCGCTGGGGCTGGGGAGTAGAAAATTTATCCTATTTAATGTTTAATACTATTAAAGAAAGAAAAATTCTGCCCATAGGCAAGATGATTAATAAAATTTTAATTCAGTTTCATGGTTTTAACTCTTGGGCGACTAATGCTTTAATTATTGGCGTCATCGGCTGGATGCCCATGATTTTGGGCGGCGATCGTTTTAATGTAACTGTTTTATCCAGCAACTTGCCAGTAGTCTCACGAACTTTAATGACCATAGCCATGATCGGTATGATTTTTTCCGCCATTATTTCTTCTATGCTTTTACCTAAGCGGCCAAAAAAATATGGCTTAGGCAAGAGCTTGATCATGATATTACAGTGGATGATTTTACCAATTAGTATTATATTGTTTGGCGCCATTCCTGCCTTAGACGCGCAAACTCGCCTTATGTTTGGTAAATATATGGGTTTTTGGGTAACACCAAAAGCCAGAAAGGACTAAAATTGTAAATCCCAATAATCAATTTTCAATTTTCAAATAAATTTTTAAAATATGCTATTATAATTAATAATATGATAACAGGCGTTATAATTAAAAAAATCGCTAAACATGAAGACGGCCGTGGCTGGTTAGCTGAATTTTATCGTCAAGATGAGATGAAATATCAACCAGTGATGGCTTATGCTAGCATAACTAAGCCTGGCGTAGCGCGCGGACCGCATGAACATAAATTCCAAGCAGATGGTTTTGTTTTTATCGGCCCTGGAAATTTTGAACTGCACTTATGGGATAGACGGAAAAATAGCCGAACTGATGGCGAACATATGGAAATTCAAGCAGGAGAAAATAATCCGATTTTAGTAATTGTGCCACCAGGCGTGGTACATGGATATAAATGCGTTGGCGATAAAGATGGTTTGTGCATTAATATGCCGGATAAATTGTATAAAGGCGAGGGGAAAAAAGAAGAAGTGGATGAGATTAGATGGGAGAATCAGGAGAATGGAAAATACAAAATAGAATAAATTTTAAATGAATGACAAATTAATTAATTTTATGCCATGTATTTTTTGTAAAATTATAAATGGTGAAATTCCAAGTTATAAAGTTTATGAAGATGAAAATACTTTGGCTTTTTTGGATATAAATCCTGTAAATCCCGGCCATACTTTGGTTGTGCCAAAAAAACATTTTTCTAATATTGAAGAAGCGGACGAGCAGACTTTATGCCAAGTTATTAAAATCGTAAAAAAAGTCGGGGCTGGCTTAAAAAATAATTTAGCCGCGCCTGGTTACAACGCGCAAGTTAATAATGACCCGTCTGCCGGGCAAATTGTGCCGCATTTGCATTTTCATGTAATACCGAGATTGGAAAATGACTGCTTGAGTTTATGGCCGCAAAAAAAATATAAAAAAAACCAAGCCGAAGAAGTTTTAAATAAAATTAAAATCAAATAAAGGGACTGTCCCTAAATATATGAAAATATTAGTCACAGGAGGCGCCGGTTTTATCGGCTCTAATTTTATAAGCTATTGGTTAAATAAATATCCGACCGACAGTATTGTCAATTTGGATGTTTTAACTTACGCCGGCAATCTGGAAAATTTGCGTCAGGTGGAAAATAATAAAAATTATAAATTTGTCAAAGGCGATATTTGCGATGTTGCATTAATAAATGAGTTAGTGCAGGACATTAATTTAATTGTTCATTTTGCGGCCGAGTCTCATGTTGACCGTTCGATCATAGATAGCAGCGATTTTATTAGAACTAATGTTGAAGGTACTAGAATTTTATTGGACGCTGCTAAAAATAACGGCAAAATAAGATTTCATCATATTTCAACTGATGAAGTTTTTGGCTCGCTCGGGCTAAACGATCCAGCCTTTAATGAAACCACCGCTTATGATCCAAGAAGCCCTTATAGCGCCTCTAAAGCCGCTTCAGACCATTTGGCGCGCGCTTATTATCATACTCATAATTTGCCGATTACGATTTCCAATTGCTCAAACAATTATGGGCCATACCAATTTCCGGAAAAAATAATACCATTATTTATAACAAACTTGTTGGAAAATAAAAAAGTGCCGGTTTATGGTCAGGGCAAAGATATCCGCGACTGGATTTATGTTGATGATCATAATAGAGGAGTGGATTTAATAATTCAAAAGGGCAAGATTGGCGAAACTTATTGTTTGGGCGGAAATAGTGAATTGACCAATTTGGAATTGACCAAAAAAATTTTAAAATTGATGGATCAAAGTGAAGATATGATTGAATATGCAACTGATCGGTTGGGACATGATCTGCGTTATGCTATGGATTATTCTAAGGCTAAAAGTGAATTGGGTTGGGAGCCGGCTGTGAATTTTGACACAGGCTTAAAAAACACCCTAAAATGGTATAAAAATAATCAAGAATGGTGGAAAAAAATTAAAAGCTGAGAATATTTGAAATATTATAAAAATAAAATATGGCAAAAATATTAATTTTAGGCGCTAAAGGAAATTTGGGGCAGCAACTGCAAAAAGTATTTGCCGTCAATAATGAAATTATTGCTTGGGACAGAGGAGAAATTGACATTAGTGATCAAGAGTTGATATTAAAAAAAATAAGCGACATTAGACCCGAGCTGGTAATTAACGCTGCGGCATATAATGCGGTGGATAAATGCGAAGCTGATGACCAGGAGTATGAGCTGGCAAAAAAAGTTAATATTGACGGTCCGAAATTTTTAGCTCAAGCTTGTTTAAAAGTTGACGCGATTTTAATCCATTATTCTACTGATTATGTTTTTGACGGGGCTAAAAAAGGCGGTTATAAAGAAACCGACGAGCCAAAACCGATCAATCGTTATGGCAAAACTAAATTCCATGGTGAAAAAAAAATTTTGGAATTAAGCGGCTCCGGACTTAAGTGGTATTTAATCAGGACTTCAAAATTATTCGGTGCAAAAGCGGAAAATGAAATGGCCAAACCGAGTTTTTTTGACATAATATTGGAACAGGGCCGAACTAAACCCAGCATGGAAATAGTTGATGAAGAAATTGGTTGTTTTACTTATACGCCTGATTTGGCTAAGGCTACTCGCGAATTAGTTGACCACAACCATGATGGTTATGGCATTTATCATCTTACTAATAGTGGATCCTGCACTTGGTATGAAGCTGCGTTAGAATTATTTAATCTTGCAGGCGTTGAGATTGAAGTTAAGCCGATAGCCAGCGATAAATTAGCTCGTCCTGCTAAAAGGCCGAAGTATTCCGTGCTTTTAAACACTAAGCTGGCGCCGCTCAGAGGTTATCGGGAAGCTTTAAAAGAATATCTTAAATTAAATTTTATATAGTTTCTGTGTAAAAATTATTTGTCCACAATTTTGGTGATTTATAAAATTCATACTTTAAGCCAAGTTTCCGCTGATCAAACGCTGATAATTACGCTGATCTACGCTGAAAAATAATATTTTTACACAATAACTATGTAATTTATTCTGTAGAGTTAGCGCCGACTTTTATCTTATATTTACCATCAGCGGTAATTTCAAACTTATTCCGATCCGTCAGAGCTAAAGTTATAGTGGCTTTTTTAACAATTCTTTGTGTTAAAACTTTGTTAATAATTTCTTCACGACTTAAAGACTGCTCTGATTCAGCCAGAATTTTTTCAATTACATCAGCCACCGCGCCTTTTTGATAGCCCCATTCTTGAAACCCATAAAGGCCGCGGCCGACTAAAATATATTTTTCATCTAAAATTAATTCATTATGCACCGTTGCCGCGTTAGCTTTTTTCTTATCAAAACTTATTTTATTAATTCTATCGGCAATCTCGGAAAAATGCATGGGCTTGCCGCTATTTTTTAAAATCAAATAAATTTTATCATTAATTGTTCTTGGCTTGATTTCGCGCCAATCGTTTATGCCCCAAAAGCCGAATTTATTTTGCTCAATTTTTTTAGCCGCCTGTAAAATCGAATAAATAACTTTATTGCTGTTAATCACATCTGCTTTTTCTTTAAATAAATTATTGATTAAAATCCCGGAAATATCTAAATCGCCAGCCGGGTTGAATTTTTCTTGATTATTTTTATAAACCTCGAACCCTTTTGACAAATTAATTAATTCTTCGGTCATGAAGATTTTTTTAATTTCTTGTATTTTTTCCTGAAGCTCTTTAGCTAAAGCTTCTAAATGCTCCAATGACTGGTATTTTAATTTAAAAGATTCCTTAAAATACTCTGAATCTCCGATAGCTTCAAATTCATCATGCAATAATTTTGAAATTAAAAAATCAAAATGGCGTTTATGTTTCATTTCATTTTCACCGTTTTTACCGCCACTAATAGAAAAATTAACTAAATTATTAAACAAATATTCCTTTTCCATCAGCCCGCCATGTTCTTCGAGCAAATTGATTATAATATTTTTCAAACCGCTTAAATGCCTATCTAAATTCTCAAGCTGTTTCAATCTGTTAATGCTGGTTGCTTCAATCTGCCTGATGCGCTCTCTGGTTAATTCATGAATTTTACCGATTTCTTCTAAGGTTTCTTTTCTGTCTTCGCGCAAAGCAAAACGTCTAATTAAAATATCGCGCCCTCTTTCGTCAAGTTCGTTAAATAAATTAGTAATTATTTCAACCGCATCAAGATTGGCAACTTCCTCGGCTTGATAATTATCCATTATTTGATCTAAAATAGATTTATTGTTATTTTTTGTCATTTTTCATTTTTTAAAAACATAATAAGTGGCTGCGGCCAAATGCCATACTTGAATTATACATTGACATATTTATTTTAATAAGTCAAGAATTTCGAAAAATAACCAACAAAAAAGGCTAAAATTAGCCTTATGGGACTGTCCCTTTATTATTTTTACCAATAAACAATGAGATGATTTTAAAAATATTCAATTTCTTCTTCCAAAATTAATTTTATATTTATGTTTAATTTTTCTTTTTATTAAATTTATAAGACAAACAACGTCTCCGGACTTGGCTTGGCCTGTATTAATTATGAAATTAGCATGCTTTTCACTAACCTTGGCTCCGCCTATGGTTTTGCCCTTAAGTTTAAGCTCATCGATTAAATAACCTACGCCGATTTTAT
>JAHJXD010000103.1 GCA_018827685.1 Patescibacteria group bacterium | reverse complement strand
TTGGATTGACGGTATCATGAAATGCCAATCCGACACCTCTATTTGAGCCCGACTGACCCGTAGCAGTCCGTCCAATGACCGCACCAATCTCGTTAACGAGAGCATCGCTGGCAACATTGACTTGCAACTTATACCCTGGTCCCGTCGTCCCGATGCCGACATTGCCGCCGAATGGGTTCAAAACCAAATGGTAGGATGATGAGCCGTCACTATTTGCAGGTTGAATATATTGATATGCTCCACCACCAGATTGTATGAAGCCCATATACATTCCAATGCCTGGGTTACCTGCGTAATCTAGTTTAAGGGCTGCTAAGGAAACGGCAGTTGCAAGAGAAGTTGCTCCTGCACCTCCACCGACAACGTGTAATTTTGCCGCAGGGCTTGTCGTCCCGATGCCGACGTTGCCTTCTGTATCAATCCTTACCCTTTCGCCTAAAGTCCCTGCAGCGTTTCTTGTATGAAATCTCAAAACACCTCTATCGTTTGCCCCAACAGAAATCGAATCAATAGTTGCGTTTACAGTTCCCGCATTACGCTTAAAGTCAATCGAAGCAACATTACCAGAAGCAGTAAGTCCTGTAAGTGTTAATGTGGCATCTGTACCACTAAACACCTCCAGTTTTGAACTCGGCCCCGTCGTGCCGATGCCGACGTTGCCGTTATAAATTGATAAACCCGTTATCCAAGTGTCATTTCCATAAATTGTTTTCAAATCCATTGCCGCTGTATTATGTGTAACAGAACGGACATCAATCCTGCCATAATTTTTCGCTTCTTGACTTAGTGAACCTTGACCTCTAAAGGTAATTCCTACACCTGCTCCATCAGCAGCGCTATTTGAGTTGTAATGACCTATGATTAACGGATATTGCACAGTTGTATTGTTGGTATCAGTAAGAGAAACATCCAGCTTCGCCCCCGGACTCGTCGTCCCGATGCCGACGTTGCCTTGATTGTTTATTGTGACCTTTTCGACACCAGCGGCAAAAAGTTTTAAGCCACCATAACTACTCCCCAACTCTGCATCCCCAGTCCCGCTACTGTATCTAAAGAAAACTTGTACACCACCAGTATCGTCTATTATAATTCCAGGTGTACCAGCTTTAGATAAATGCAATAATGCCCCCGGTCCCGTCGTCCCGATGCCGACATTGCCGTCACTGTCAATACGCATCCTTTCCATGCCTATAGTAGTAAAACGCATATAGTTGTTTCCAGTACCTTGATAATATGCAACCTGCCCTTTCGAGAAACCTGTAGAATCCAAGAAATTAATCGCGGTTTGGGCATCTTGTTTACTTTGAATTTCTAATACTGCATTACCTGAACCATCGTTTTCTAAGCGAGTATTGTCTCCATTAATAGAACGTACATGTAATGTGTAGGCTGAATTTGTTGTGCCAATCCCTACTTTTCCATTAGCACTAACATTCAAATATGATGAACCTGAAGATGAAGCAATGTCAAAAAGTTGTGCGGTTGAACCGCTGGTGCCAACAACTGAGAGTTTGGAGGAGGGGGTTGTGGTACCAATCCCAACATTGCCAGAAGCTATTATTCTCATTCCCTCATAATAACCCGTGCCCCTACCAGTCATAAATACAATACCACCCTCTTGATTTGTTGCACTAAAATTTGGGCCTGTGTATGCAAAGATTCGTGCAATATCTTTAAACTCTGTGCCATTATGTGCATAAAATCCTAATCCTCCCACTGTCCTGCCCGATGGCATAATAAGGGGACTTGCTTTTGAACCAGCAGCAGAATATTGTCCTATCCAATTATGTCCTGTATTTCCATCATTATAGTTAGTTATATTTATCCCAGGATACTGTAAAGAAGAACTTTCTGTATTTTCAATCATAATCTTTGGGCTAGCATTTACTTGAGAAATATGAAGCTTTTGTTCTGGCGCCGTCGTCCCGATACCGACATTACCACCCTGGAAAATAGCCGCGTAAGTTGTGTCATTGACATTGTCTGTTGTAACATCAATATCTAATCCTTTAACAGTATTAGCTAAAATTCCAGCATCGGTTGTTGTAAGTTTTAATAAACTTAAAGTATTGGCAGTGGTAACTGGAGAATTAGTGGCTGAAATTTGCATTCCAATTGGAGTTCCGCCAATGCCAGAATAAGTATAATTTAAAGAATGAGGGCTGGTTGTTGAAGTTCCAGAAAATGTTTGAGAAAATATTCCAGTTCCTGAAGCCATGGTTAAATTTTTGTTTGCGGCAATTGTTAAATTATCATTTAAAGTTGTTGCTCCAGTAACAGCTAATGTTCCACCTATTGTTGCATTACCAGTTAAAGTAGAATTTCCATCAATTATTAAATTTCCATTGGAAGAAATATTTCCATTGCTAGAAACTGTTACTCCA
>JAHJXD010000091.1 GCA_018827685.1 Patescibacteria group bacterium | reverse complement strand
TAGTATAATAATAATAATAATATATGAGAGACAACATTATTGCGGGGCTTGATATTGGCTCAACTTCCATTAGACTCGTGGCTGGTCAAAAGACGACTAATGAATCAGGCGAACAATTGCAAATTTTAGGCGCGGTGACTGTTCCGGCCGAAGGCATAAATCGAGGCGCAGTTAATAGCATAGAAGATGCCACTTCGGCAATTTCGGCGTGTTTAGAAAAAGCTGAAAGATTAATCGGCGTGCCGATAACTAACGTTTGGGTAGGCATAAATGGTCCGAATTTAAAATGCGAGAAAAGCCAAGGCGTAGTAGCGGTTGGCCGAAGCGACAACGAAATAACCGAGGACGATGTTAATCGAGCGGTTGAAGCGGCTCAAGCATTATCCGTGCCGCCGAATTATGAAATTCTTCATGTCATACCGGTTAGGTTTGCTGTGGATAATCAAGAAGATATAAAAGATCCGATCAGTATGACCGGCGTTAGATTAGAAGTTGAAACTTTAATTATTCAAGGTCTGTCTAGTCAAATAAAAAATTTAACTAAAGCAATTTATCGTACTGGTCTAGAAATTGAAGATTTGGTTTTATCGCCTTTGGCCGCGGCCGAAGTCGTTATTGGCGCTAAGCAAAAAGAGTTGGGAGCAGCTTTAATTAATATAGGATCGTCTACTACAAGTTTAGCGGTTTTTGAAGAAGGCGAATTACTTCATGCCGCGATTATTCCTATTGGCTCTGAGCATATAACGGCCGATGTGGCTATCGGACTCAGGTGCCCGATTAATTTAGCTGAAAGAATTAAGATTGAACATGGTTCAGCCAAGAGTGATAAATTTACCAAAAAAGACGAAGTGGATATTAGCGAATTGATCAAAGAAGAAAGTATTTTTGAAGATAGTATGGTAATTTCTAAAAAGTATGTGGCTGAAATTATTGAAGCGCGAGTTGAAGAAATTTTTGAAAAAATTGATAATGAACTAAAAAAGATAGATCGTTCAGGCATGTTGCCGGCCGGAGTTTTTTTAATCGGCTCTGGCGCTAAATTAAATGACTTGGTGGAAGCGGCAAAAAATAAATTGCGCTTGCCCGCCTGTTTAGGTGTTAATCAAAACATTTCTTTAGTTATTGATAAAGTTAATGATGTTAATTATTTAACTGCTTTAGGGCTGGTTGCGTGGGGCAATCAATTAACCAAACGCAAAAAACATTCAAAAATAAGCTGGCTGACCAGAGGCGCGGCTGGTAAAGGCTTAGAGCAAATTAAAGAGTGGTTTAAGTCGTTGATACCATAATTTTTGGCATTAGATAAGGTGTATAAATTTTTTGTACACCCCCTGTAAAAAGCTTAAAATAAGGACTTGCTATATTTTTAATTATAGTCTAAAATAATAATATAAGAATTCATGTTGGGTTTATTCTGTAAGCTGTAGAAAATATTTATTTTCTCGCTGCGGAACTCGCTACGCTCAAACAGTCCTCGCCTTAAAAATAAATATTTTTTACAGCTTACTTTAGATAAAAATACAGATAACTCGAAATGAGTTCTAAATAATGTGAAAAATTTTAAATTTTAAATTTTTTAAAATATATGGCGGAAGTAAAACCAGCAGTGGAAACATTTGCCAAAATAAAAGTTATTGGCATCGGCGGTTCTGGTGGCAGCGTGATTAACCGCATGATTGATTGCGGCATTAGAGGGGTTGAGTTTATCGCGGTTAATACTGATGTCCAGGCCCTTCACTATAATAAAGCTTCGAAAAAAATACATATTGGGAAAACCATAACCCGAGGTCTTGGCGCTGGCATGAATCCGGAGTTAGGCAAGCGTTCGGCCGAGGAAGCGCAGAACGAAATTAGAGATATGCTTAAAGACGCGGATATGGTTTTTGTTACTTGCGGGTTAGGCGGAGGAACCGGCACTGGCGCTTCGCCTGCTATTGCAGAGATTGCCCGCGATTTAGGCGCTTTAACCATAGCCGTAGTAACCAAGCCGTTTGCTTTTGAAGGCGCGCAAAGAAAAAATATCGCCGAACGCGGATTAGCCGAACTGACCGATAAAGTAGATACTATAATTACCATTCCTAATGATAAGTTGCTTCAAGTAATTGATAAAAAAACTTCGCTCCTTGATGCTTTTATGGTGGTTGATGAAGTTTTAAGACAAGGCGTTCAAGGAATTTCCGAATTGATTACTGTGCCTGGTTTAATTAACGTGGATTTCGCGGACGTTAAAGCAGTCATGGCCAATGCTGGCTCGGCTTTAATGGGTATTGGGCAAGCTTCGGGCGAGAATAAAGCCATTGAAGCGGCCAAAATGGCCATTAGTTCGCCTTTACTTGAAATGTCGATTGAAGGCGCGCGCGGCATCTTATTTACTATTGTTGGAGGACCGAATTTAACTATGCATGAAGTTAATGAAGCGGCCAAAGTAATCACTTCTTCGGTTGACGAAGACGCTAAAATTATTTTTGGCGCTGTGATTGATGAAAAATATAAAGATGAAATTAAAATAACTGTGGTAGCGACCGGTTTTGACGGTCGTCGCGTCGGCGTTAGCGAAACAATTGCTTCAGACAGAGTTTATACGGCTAATTCTTATATAGTGGCTGAAGAGAATAAAGAAAATAAAGAACAGATGAATAAAAAGAAAAGTAAGATTTCTTCTTTAAAGCAGGCTCAATCAGAACCGGCTCAAAAAAAAAGCGCTGACGCTGAAGAAGATGACGAATTAGGCATCCCAGCATTTATTCGGAAGAAAATGATGTAATTTTACTCAAAGTAGTTTTATGTTGTTTATTCGATTTAAATTTAATTTGTCAGTATACTTATGAATAATAAAATATCAATTGAGAGTCAAGAATTTAGGGGGGGTATAAAAATAAAATTATTGAAGCTATTAATTCTAAAAATGTTGAGCAGCTTGTGTCAGCGTTACAAGACACAAACATGGCTTTAACTGGATTAGAACAAGCTCATTTTTCTAAAGGAGCAGGAATTAAGGGCTTAAAAGAAGACCTTACAAAATTATTTCGAGACGCCGAAAAATACAGCCATGCTGATGTTGTAGTGTATTTGGGCGATGGAGGATATTCTCGCCTTGTTATAAATATAGAAAAAAATGGTGAAATCATGGTTAATCCTTCATATAATTCTTTAGACGAAGTTAAAGAAAAGTGGGAAAAAATTCAATAATTTTTTACTTTATATACAAAAAACTCCCACCATTGCGGTGGGAGTTTTTTGATTTGAAGAATCTATTTTTTGGTGATTTTATATTCTTTCTGCAAATAAACCAGATCTTCTTCTAAACTTTGCAGAAGTTTAATGTGCCAGTTTTTCTTCGGCCCGCGCATGTCTTTCTCAAGAGTTTGCCGCGCCATATTGAGAACAGTTGCCAGAGTGCCGAAATAATCATCCTGCTCGACGTGTCTTTCTAATTGTTTTTTATTATAAGTTAAAGATTTGGGCAAAAAGAGTATTACTAGAAATAATCTGCTTTTTGGCTTGTTGCAGAGAATGGATTTGGTAGAGAAAAGTGGAACAGGTTATTTAAGAATCAAGAAAGCGTTGAAGAAATATAAAATGCCTGATCCTCTTATTGAAACCAACGAGCATTGGTTCACGATTACGTTTAAGAGGCCAGATTTGCAGAAAATGACAATGAGAGAGAGAATGGAATTGCCAGACGGTGTGGAGAAAAGTGTGGAGAAAAGTGTGGAGAAAATAGTTAGTTTAATGAAAGACAACCCGAATATTACGCAAAGTGAACTATCTGAAAAAACAGGCTTAAGCAGGTGGGGCGTGGAGAAGAATATTAAGATTTTGAAAGATAAAAAATTAATAAAAAGAGTCGGACCGGATAAAGGCGGGCATTGGGAAATTTTAAAATAAATTGTTAGGTTAATAACAATATTGTTTTAGAAAATATGCCAACTTTTCAAATTAAAAATAATAAGGAACAGTAAGGTGGTCCCAATAAGACCAATCAGGTCTTGTTAGATATTAATCGTTTTAATTTCGTGTTCCGTTTCCGCAAGCTTGACATCGGTGCTACGTGCTACGTGCTCGCTACGACACGCTACGCCATTGACTTTTTTTATTGATATATGCTTAAATAAGATATTGCCAAATATACGTTAATTGGCAATCCCTGCCACGACGAGTTTCGTGGTAAATAGAACATTGAGTAAGGAGGTGGCCATGGCCATGTTTGATTTTTTCAGAAATCTTTTCCGATACAAGGCGAAGTCCGTCAAGGAATTCGTCGAAGCTGTAAAAAAGGAGGGGTGCTGTAAGACAGTAATAGCGACGGTCGCTTATGGCACACAAACACGAACATTTGTCGACATCACGGACTTCCAGTATGTCCAGTACATACTGGAGCTTACGGCTACGACGCCCTGTGGCTGGAAGATCGTTTGTCGGGAGCGCTTTCAACGTTTTACAACCGCCGACGTTGAGGACGCGAAACTCTTTCTGCTTGGTGAGCAGAGAGTGAAAGAATTGCAAGAGGCGCTCCCCGGCGTATCCGTGGACCTCATCGGTCCGAACGGTCGTCCGATGGACGATGAGATGTACGCCAAGCTCCATCAGGACGTGGCAATCCATAACGTTTCAGTCTGAACACCACAGGAGGGAGGACATGTAACCGACTCCCTCTTTTTCTTTTTAATTTGTTAAAGAAAAAGAATTTGCCGCCAAATCAGAAAATTTTTGTTGCTTTTATTTTAAAATTAAACTAAACTATAAAATAAGGGGAATAACTTTATCCACATCTTTGGCAGGTGTTATTAATTATTAATAATTAACCCTTTCTTGGTTAGAGATTTGCCGCCTCTTACTCGGTTTGGGAAAACTAAATTATGTTAGACAAAAAAGCCAAGCAAAAAATTATTAACAAATTTAAGATCCATGCAACCGATACTGGATCTTCACAGGTGCAAATTGCCATTTTAACAGAAGAAATCAAGCAATTAACCGAACACTTAAAAAAACATAAGCATGATCATTCTTCAAGGCGCGGCCTGTTAAAAAAAGTCAGCGAACGAAGACGTTTATTAAAATATCTACAAAAAGAAGATAAACAAGCTTTTAACAACTTAGCCAAGGCTTTAAAATTAAGAATTGCCAAGAAAATGATTGAAGACGAAGAGGCCAGGCAAAAAATTGAAGATGACATTTTAGCTAAACAAGAATTAAAAGCCGAACAGGCCGAAGAAGCGGAAAACGAACGAGCCGAGGCCGAAGACCATAAAAACAAAGAAGATGAAGAATAAATAAAAGAATAATTATATGATAAAACACAAGGATCAACGCATTGGCATTTTGGTAGACGTTTCCAACATGTATCATAGTGCTAAAAATCTTTTTAAACGAAGGGTTAATTTTAAAGAAATTTTAAAAGAAGCGGTCGCTGGAAGAAAATTAATCCGCGCCACGGCCTATGTTATTAAAACCGAAAATGAAGAAGGTAATGCTTTTTTTGAAGCTTTAAGTCAGCAAGGTTTTGAAGTTAAAATGAAAGATTTGCAAATTTTTGCCGGTGGCGCTAAAAAAGCCGATTGGGACGTTGGTATCTCGGTTGATGCCATTAAATTATCAGAAAAATTAGACGTGGTAATCTTAATTACCGGCGACGGCGATTATGTGCCACTAGTAAATTATTTGCAAAACACCAAGGGTTGTTTAGTCGAAATTATGGCTTTCCGCCAAACCGCTTCCAACAAATTAATTGAAGAAGCAGACGATTTTATAAATTTAAGTGAAGACAAAAAATATTTATTAAAATAAAAAATAACGCTTGGTCGGCAGATACTTAGTACTGTGAGAACTAACTCATAGTTCTACAACCTGTTGGCTAAGCGTAATAAGTCTATGAACAATGAAAAAGTATTTAGTTGCGACTGGCTTGGCCGCACCCTCACTATTAAAACTGGCAAACTGGCCAGACAAGCTGACGCTGCCGTTACCGCGCAATACGGCGATACGTCTGTTTTAGCGACAGTGGTTGAAGCTAAAGAAGAACGGGATGGAATTGATTTTTTCCCGCTAATGGTTGAATTTGAAGAAAAACTTTATGCCGCCGGCATAATTAAAGGTTCGCGCTGGATTAAACGCGAGGGCAGGCCGTCGGACGAAGCGGTTTTAACCGGCCGTATGATTGATCGCTCCATCAGGCCGCTGTTTGGCGCTGATTCAAAAAAGGATGTGCAGGTTATGATTACGGTTTTATCAGCTGACGGGAAAAACGACTATGATATTGTTTCTTTGGTCGCGGTTTCGGCTGTTTTATCTATCGCAGGTTTAAACTGGCACGGACCAATCGCCGGAGTTAGAGTTGGACGAGTTGAGGGTCAATATATTTTTAACCCGACTTATGAGGAAAGATTAGTTAGCGACATGGATTTAATCGTAGCCGGCGCCAATGAAAAAGTTATTATGATTGAAGCTGACGGCAAAGAGATAAAAGAAGCTGATATGGTTGAAGCAATTAATATGGGACAAAAAAATCTTCAAAGCGCGATTAATTTAATTGGGGAAATGAAAAAAAATGTTACTGTGACAAAAAAACCGGTGGCTAAAAAATTAGTTAGCTTGGAAGAAATCGAAGCGGAAAAACAAATGGAAAAAATTTTTGATATGGCTAAGGCTTGGCTTAGTAAAAATGTCCGGGTAATTTTATTTGATAAAACTCATTATACTAAAGGTGAAAGAAAATCAGCCGTCGGCAACATTAAACAAGGTTTAGACCAATATTTATTTGATCAAAATATAGATAAAGACAAGCGCGCGGCCGCCATTAACCATTTAGTTGATGAAGCAGTTGACGCCGAAGTTACTCGCGCCGTTTTAAAAGATAAAAAAAGAGTTGACGGTCGGAAACTAGACGAAATTAGAAATCTATCGGCTGAAGTTAGTATGTTGCCGCGCATTCACGGCTCGGGTTTATTTAATCGCGGCGAAACTCAAGTTTTATCAATCGTCACTTTAGGCGCGCCAGGCATGGAACAATCTTTAGAAGGTTTAGAAGGCGTAGGCACTAAACGTTTTATGCATCATTATAATTTCGCGCCTTTCTCCGTGGGCGAAGCCAGACCAATAAGATCGACAGGACGAAGAGAAATCGGCCATGGCGTGCTAGCGGAAAAAGCTTTGATTCCGGTTTTACCGACTAAAGAAGAATTCCCCTATACTGTGCGCGTAGTCTCGGAAACTTTGAGCTCCAATGGTTCGTCTTCCATGGCCGCTACTTGCGGTTCAAGTTTAGCTTTAATGGACGCCGGTGTACCAATTAAAAAAACTGTGGCCGGCATTGCCATGGGACTAGCTTCTAATGAAGATATGAGCCAGTGGGAAATACTAACTGATATTCAGGATTTAGAAGACGGTCAAGGCGGCATGGATTTTAAAATTACCGGCACGGCTGATGGCATAACCGCTATCCAATTAGACACTAAAACTCATGGCTTAACCGAAGAGATGATTGCTAAAACCATTAATCAATCAAAAAAAGCCAGACTAGAAGTGCTTGAAGTTATGAACAAAGCGATTGATAAGCCAAGGCCTGATTTATCGCCTTATGCTCCGCGCATTACTAGCTTTCATATTGAACCTGATCGAATCAGAGAAGTTATTGGCACCGGTGGCAAAGTCATTAACGAAATTATTGCCGCTACCGGCGTTTCTATTGATATTGACGATGACGGTTTAGTTATGGTCTGCGGTACTGACGCGGCCAAAGTCGTTGAAGCCGTAAATTGGATTAAAAATATTGTCCGTGATTTTGAGCCAGGCGAAATTTTTAAAGGCAAGGTCGTGCGCTTAATGGACTTTGGCGCCTTTATTCAATTAACTCCGAATAAAGATGGTATGGCGCATGTGAGCGAGTTAGCGCCATATAGAGTCGGACGACCAAGCGACTTTATAGATATCGGCGATGAAGTGACAGTTAAAATTATTGAAATAGACGACATGGGTCGAGTTAACCTAACTCTTAATGGTCTTGTAGAAAACGAGCACTTATGGAAAGACGGCAAAGGCAAACAAGAGGGCGATTTTGCCAACCCAAGATTTAACCGTGGCGATAACGACCGACGCGGCGGTGGCGGCAGAGGATTTAGAAGATAAAAATTTAATCTCTTCTTGGCAAGGAGAAAGTTTGATTTTGGTGCATTTATTAAACCAAATCCGAACCTATTTTGAGAGATTGAATTACAATCTTCGGATTTTCTTTGGTAAATCTTAAATTGGTAATCTTCTTTTTTAAATTTGTTTTAGTGGTAAAAACAATATAAAGTTTATTTTTTACGAATTCTTCCAGTATTTGCACAATCGGTTTCGTATTTCTTGCCGTCTGAAGATTCTAATTTCAGTTGCCGACAAATTGTAGACAACTCAACTCCATCCTCACTTTTCACTCGAATTTTCATTGCATACCAATAATCTCGTGGTTTAGAGCTATCGGTCAAGACCTCTACAACATCAACTACTGAAAACCACCATTCATTTTGATAAATAACGCGCCTGATTTTTTTGCCTTTGAATATTGCAATTTTATTATCCATAAATCCTCCCTTTTAAAATTTATCCCCGCCAAATCAATGATTTTAGGTATTTTTTAATTATCGCGAGAAATATTCCTCGCTTCTCATCATTTTACCACTTTTTGGTATTCAAAAAAAGAATAAATAATTGTATAGACAGCAGCTAAAATTCCTGGAACAAAAATAAAAAATACCGCGTAACTCTGGAAAAATACTCCAACAAAAGCGATTACTCCAGCAATTTTAAATAACCTTCCACCAATTTTATGCGTCTTATCCCAGACTACATCATTGCTTAAAGTCCAAGGGGTTCTAATTCCAATAAACCAGTTTCTTTTTGTATTTTGGCAAAGAATGCCAAAAGAGAAAAATAAAAGTCCAAGTCCGATGGGAAGAATTACATTAGGACTTATTTCGATTCCAAGGTTCCAAAGAATTATCCAAAAATGAATGGAAAGTATAAAAACAAAAAACAAGATGATAAATCCATCATAATATTTTCTAAATTTTTCAATGTTTGCTTTCAATGGATCTATTCTCGGAATGGCAATAAAAAGTAAAGTAAGCCCAACAAAAATAAGGGGCATCAAAAATAATCCCCAAAATTTTGACATGTAGCCATCTACTTGTCCCTGGCTATTCCAATGCGAAGCTATCTTCTCTGGCATTTGAGGATAAAGATAAATACCAACGATAAAAGAAAACAGAATTATTCCTGCGATGATTATTTTACTTCTTTTCATATTCATAATTAGACCTCACGAATATTTAATAACATTTCGCTTCTAAGGGCGTGCGAGGGAATTTTGCACAACTCGCTTTTATACGAATTGAATGTATGATATCGACCCTTTTGGGAATTAATAACAATTATTTACTAATTCTATTTTATCAAATGACGGTGGCAAAATCATTTATCTCATAGATTGCGGGCGTATTGCGGCGTTGAAATTCCCTCAATTCTGGTTTGAGCCAATGTCATCGTTGACTTTTTCTCGATGGTGCGGTTATTATACCAAGTTAGAACCTATTTTCAAAACAAATGACATCGCGCGCTCCACGCGCGTGGTGGCTTGAAACTAAATTATACGCTCGACGAAAGCCCCGCCACCGCCTCGCTTCACTCGGCAACCCCAAAAAGAAAAAATGTTCCTTGTTTTTTTGATTTTCGCGGGGGTGGATTTTTTCTAAAATGGAAAGGACATTTTTCTTTTTGGGGTTCTGCCTTCCAAGTATTCAGGCAGGTAGCGGAACAATGCGGACGAAGTTTTGGCAAAACTATTTTTTGGGGAAAGGATTTGCCAAAACTTCGGCTCATTTGTTTTTGAATTCGGATGTCGCAAATGGAAAAGGAGGGGGTGTGGGGTACGGCTGGCGTGTTCTAAATCAGCGACATCATAAATGGCACATTGTTCGCGCATTTCTCAATTGTTTCTTGTATTTTGTGTAAATTATTATTCCTAAAAATACTGATAACAAGATTTCTGATAATGGAATAATTACATGGAGCATTTTTAGTTTTAACTTTTGATCTATCTTCTCCAAATACTACATCTTTAATGTAATGAAAACTTTCTATACCCCAATGACCTCGAATTCCTTCATTAAAGATTTTTGCACCTGTTTTGGGAGAAAGACTTGATATGAAATATGCCGTCTCTTTCGTTGTTTTTCCTTTGTGTATGATTATTCTCTGGACACGAAGTGTTGTTTTTAGTCCAATCCATTTACTTGTGTCAATATTATTTAAATTATCAAACACATCACAAACTCTTTTCTCATATCGGCCTCTACTATTCTCTGTTGTGGTATGTGTGTCTACACGCTCACAACTTTCACAGTTTTTTTAATTGTTTGAGCAGATTTTTTTGATTGTCTTTAACACCAATGACATAATTATTCTTTGTCTTGATGATGGTCTGTGTGGTTTTTGTTTGACAATGCAACGCATCTAGAGTGAAGGTTACGCCTTGTAAATCAAGCATTTCTATGAGATTTCGCACTGTCGGTATCTCATTTTCTTTTTTGGTGTTTATTTTACCAACAGCAAGTGCTTGCTTTTTCTTGTTGGCAAAAACTGTTACCAAACTCATAAAGTCCTGCATTGGATTATTGGCATTTGTTATTGTTCCTCTGATAGCTTTTCCATCAATGCTTAACCATTCTCCTTTTTTAATATTTACAAACTTACTTGTCCATGTATGAAAAAGACTTTGTAGTTTGTTAAAATCTAAAGTTTGTATAAATTGGGCAAGAATTCTTCTTGAAGGTACTTCTCCTCTTGTTATTTCTAATTCTTTAATTAAAGATGCTTTGTTATTTATGGCAAAACGGGCAATTGCTCTCTCACTTTTTGCTCCTTGCATAATTGCCATAACTGTTATTAGGAAAAGTATATGCAGTGGATGTCTTTGTCCTTGTTTTCTTCTGTTGTCTTTTATTTGTGTGAGTAAGTTGAGTAAACTATATTCTTCCTTTTGTGCGTTTTTATTTGTCATATGTTTATAAATATATTAGCTAATATGTATCTATTTTACACTATGTGGGGAGAACACGCCAGCCGTGGGCATGACACTCATCGTAGATCCAGTCGGTGTCCGGCCTCAGGGGGTTGTAACTGTTCTTAACAACGTGATCGGCAATGTGCTTCCACAGAGCCAACACGAAACACTTCAAGCAATCAAGGGAATCATCTCTTGAACATGCTGGGGCAAACTCAATGACGCTATGCTTTCGAGTGTAGCGTCATTTTTCTTTAGCTACATTTTTAAGTATCTCAATCATTTTCATAATCTCCCTGTCATTCACGGCGTATGA
Organism: Patescibacteria group bacterium; assembly: GCA_018827685.1. Taxonomy (GTDB): domain Bacteria; phylum Patescibacteriota; class Patescibacteriia; order Patescibacteriales; family GWC2-42-12; genus JACPHD01. The sequence continues at coordinate 15,547 of JAHJXD010000091.1, read as the reverse complement.
AATTCTAATGAAATTTTTATAATTACCAAAAGCGTAGCCTGGTACCACCGCAAGTCCTTTTTTTATAAGTGTCTTGACAAACTTATCAGCAGGAACCGGCGTTTTTAAAAATAGGTAAAAAGCCCCATCGGGGATTATTACTTGATAATCATTTTTTATTCCCTCCACAAGCGAATCCCTTTTCTGTTTGTATTGCTCTAGGATGCTCGGTGCAAGCGTGTCGGCAAAAGCCGAAATGGCGGCATACTGAAACGGCGCAGGCGCACACACTGAAGTAAACTGCTGTACTTTTTCGACAGCATCAATAATATTTTTAGGACCTGCTACAAATCCTATTCTCCAACCGGACATGCCTTTTGATTTTGAGAGACCATCAACGATTACCGTCTTGTCGTATATTTCTGCCGCCGAATAATGCGTGGTTTCGCCATATATAAAATCATGGTATATCTCGTCCGAAAGAATATATGTGCTCATCTTTTTTGCGATGCGCACGATACTCTTTATTGTCTCTACTGGGTATACAGCCCCCGTCGGATTGTTGGGACTATTCAAAATGATTAGTTTTGTTTTCTCAGTAACGGCTTTTCGCAGAGTATCAATGTTTGGTTGAAAATTTTTATCAGTTTTTATAATGACGCATTTCCCGTTTATCATTTTGACTATTTCGGGATAGGCGACGAAATAGGGTTCAAAAATGATTACTTCATCATCTGGATTGATAAGAGAAAATATGACCATAAAAATAGACGACGTCGTACCTGCTGTAACGATAATCTCGTCAGCGGTGCGCTTAATCTTCCTCTGTTGCAAGTGATTAGATATGGCTTGACGTAATGGCAGGATTCCTTTTGTTTCCGTGTAGGCATTGCGTCCGCCATCAATAAACAATTTTGCCTGTTCCTTAATTTCATTTGGCACGTCAAAATCCGGACGACCGATAGTGGCGTTGATAATATCCTTGCCTGATCCGGCAGCAAAACTCTTTCTAACTGACGAGTAATTTATATTTTTCACCCGTTTAGAAATAGAATTATTTTTTCTTTGATTGGATTTTTTCATAAGCGATTTCATATGCGATATGAAGTGGCGGAGTGTTTGTTTTCTTAGACCTATCATACACAGTGCGCAATATGCCGGGTATCAAGTCTGTTTTTTGTATGGCGTGAGAAATATCCACCCCTTTTACTTCGCACATACCATGACATACGCCACCTGCATTGATCACAAAATCGGGGGCGTGTAGGATACCCATCTCGTGTAATTTTTTAGCATGTTTGGTTTCATCTTTAAGCTGATTGTTTGCTCCACCAGCAATGATTTTACAACGAAGCTCTGTAATTGTCGCATCGTTAATTATTTCTCCTACGGCACAAGGTGCGAACACATCACATGGAATTCTGTGAATTTCATCATTTGAAACAATGGTTGCAACATTGGCATACTTTTCAAGCTTGTTTGGTTCAACATCAGCAATAAAGACTTTTGCTCCCCCTGCAAGAAGCAAGTCAACAAGAGTGCTACCAACATTTCCGATTCCCTGAACAGCAACGCTAACGCCTGCTAAATTATCTTTACCAAGAGCATAAAGAACTGTTTCTTTAATTCCCTTGAACACCCCGTGGGCGGTAGTCGTGCCGGAGTAGCCCTTTGAATTGAATATGTATTTTGTTCTCTCGGCAATAATTTTTGCATCTTCCAGAGAGAGCCCCATATCTACTCCCGTAAGAAAAGCTCCACCTAAAGATTCAATAAAATCACCCAGGGCGTGTAAAAATTTCTTAGATTTTGGTTTAGAAGGATCTCCAATTACTACCGCTTTAGACCCGCCAAAGGGCTCATCTATGATTGCGCACTTAAAAGTCATTGCATAAGAAAGACGTAGGACCTCTTCAACAGCTGTTTCTTCTGACACAAAAGCCATTCTGGTTCCACCAGTACTCGGTCCTAATGTCGTATTGTGAATGGCTAGAATAATTTTTAGACCAGATTTTTTGTCTGACCCAAAAATAAGCTTTTCATGTTCGTTGACCTGCTGAACTTCAAATAAATTTGCTTTTATTTTGGGCTCAACATAGCAAAGATTCTTTTTTTTCATAATTGTAATTTGTTTAATGTGACTAAATGAAAAACCGCCCTCGCGACACAAGCAAAATGCTCATATCGTAAGGGCGGATTTCCGCGGTGCCACCTTACTTTCCCGCAATTTTAAAATTGCGGACTCATATCAACTCCTGAATATTCTCGCGAATACTCTGACATTGATTTTCCTATGATTACGGAGGATGCCGAGCTTTCACTAACGCAAAAGCCACTCTGTTTTGCAAGTTATCTTGCGAAACTATCCAGCCCCAATCTCTCGATGTTTCAAGAGAACCGGATATGAGTTTTAGTTATTTTATAATGTGCCTACTAATATCTATGTTAGCATAACTACATAATTATTGTCAATAAAAAACGGGCACCCAAAACTTTGCAGTTTCAGATGCCCGTGAATGACCTCTTCTTCTCTAGTAGAGAACAATGCCCATTTTCTCTCGGACTGATTCAACGGTAGCCTTTATTCGGGCACGAGCCTTCTTGCCACCCTCATGAAGTACGTCTTTCACGTAATCATTTTGACCGGCAAGCTGAGCTCGCTTTTCCTGAAAAGGCTCCAGTATCTTTGCGATACTGTCGACCAATCGATGTTTGCAGGCGGCACAACCAATCTGCGCCGACTGACAAGCCTGAGCGATTTCCCGTGTATCAACTTCGCCATCTGTTACCAGTTCGTGTACAGGATACACGGACTGACAGCGGTTATAAGGATCACCAGAATCTGTAACTCTCAGGCGCTGGGGATCAGTGATTCCCTTTTTAAGGTAGCGCTGACGAATCTGATCAATGGGAGAATTGATGTCGATAGCATTATCTGCTTCTGTCTTTCCCATCTTCGCACCGTCGAGACCAGGCACCTTGATCATCTGAGCCATCATTTCGGGAACGACGAATGTATCCCCAAAACGTTTGTTGAACCTGTTCGCAATGGAACGCGCCATTTCAACATTTGGCACCTTCTTCACCAACCGGCACGAGGGTCGCTTTAGGACCGAGAATGTCAGCCGCCATGAGAACAGGATAGGTTACGAGTCCGAGATTCACGTTGTCTGGATTTTTACGAATAAGATCCTTAAATGTTGGGACACGCTCAAGTTCTCCAAGTGGTTGAATCATGCTGAGGTACAAACACAATTCAGAAATCTCCGGCACACTTGATTGAGAGTAGATGATCGACTGCTCAGGATCCAATCCTGCAGCAATATAATCCTTTACAATCTCAATCAGATTGCCACGGAGCTCTTCAGGATTGTCGAGCGTCGTGAGTGTATGCCAGTCGGCGATGAAGTAAAGACAGGTATTGTCTGCTTGTTGAAACTTCACAAAATTCTGGACTGCTCCGAGAAAATTGCCGAAGTGCAAACGACCTGTGGCGCGGATTCCAGATAGAACTAATTCTGACATATTTTCCCCCTTTCTTTTGAATTGTGAATGTACAATTTTTGAAACCCAAATGGGATTTCTTCTGTAATTTACCTGCCACAACAAAGTAATTTATACAAGAGCAAAAAATGAGCTTTCCGTATTATCGTCCCGCCACACTGCCTGAATACTTGGAGGGCAGAACCCCAAAAAGAAAAATGTCCTTTCCATTTTAGAAAAAATCCACCCCCGCGAAAATCAAAAGAGTAAGGAACTTTTTTTCTTTTTGGGGTTGCCGAATGAAGCGAGGCGGTGGCGGGGCTTTCGTCGAGCGTATAATTTAGTTTCAAGCCACCACGCGCGTGGAGCGCGCGATGTTATTTGTTTTGAAAATAGGTTCTAACTTGGTATAATAAACGCACCACAAACGAACTAAACGGTTTTTTAGAAGCCAAAAGGTGGGACGCGCGAAGCGCGTCGCACTGATTTCCCCCCATTTTTCCAAACGAATTCAGAATTTTTGGCGCGCTGGCGCGCACTGATTTGTTTTGGAGGAGGAGGTTCGAAATCCCGTGCGATACAAATTCAAATGTTTTGCCCGAAATACAAAAAAATTTTGTAATCTAACGGAAAGTGCTATAATTTACATATGTCACAAAAATTCTTTTTGTATGCTCGCAAGTCAATTGATGTCGAGGATAAGCAGGTTCTTTCGATTGACGCTCAACTCACCGAATTGCGGGAGTATGCCAAGCGAGAGAATATTGAAATCTCCGCCGAATTTGTGGAAAAACAATCTGCGAAAATTCCGGGTCGTCCTATTTTTAATAAACTTTTGAATGACATCGAGAAATTCGGCGGAAATATTCTCGCATGGCATCCGGATCGTTTGGCCCGCAATTCGGTGGACGGCGGTCGGGTGATTTATCTCCTCGACACAGGGAAACTTGCGAGCCTAAAATTTCCTACATTTTGGTGCGATAGCACTTCGCAAGGGAAATTTATGTTGAACATGGCTTTCGGGCAAAGCAAATACTATGTAGATTCTCTTTCCGAAAATACGAAAAGAGGACTTCGCCAAAAAGTGAGAATGGGGATATTTCCGAGCCAAGCGCCAATCGGGTATATCAACGATTCGCGAACAAAAACGATTGTGGTGGAAAAGAAAAAATCTCGTGTCATTCGCTTGGCTTTTGAACGATATGTCAAAGGTAATGAGCGACTGGAAGATATATCAAACTTTTTAGCGAAGAATGGAATTAGTACGCGTTCCAGAAAGAGAATTTCAAAAACGCGAGTGGCCTACATTCTCGCCAATCCGTTTTATGTTGGACTATTTAATTATGCAAAAGAATTACACGAGGGCAAGCACGAGCCAATCATTTCAAAGAAACTTTTTGATGAAGCACAGGAAATGTTAAAGTTTCGTGGTCAACCAGAGCGTAAACCACAGAATGAACCTCAACCATATTGTGGTCTTATTTCCTGTGCTTCATGCGGAATGATGATAACTGGCGAATACAAGGTTAAGAAGCAGAAAAATGGAAATGTGCATAACTATACTTATTATCACTGCACCAAAAAATCTAAAACTACTAAATGTCCCGAACCTTGTATTCGTCAAGAAGAATTAGATCGCCAGTTATCATCCGAAATACAAAAAGTTTCTTTGCCCAAAGACTGGGCGGAGGAATTGTTAAAAATGGCAGAAAAAGATTTTAACAATTCCGCCCCGTCTTTGACTGCTAGTGTGAAAGAGAGGGAAACGAGATTGTTGGTCATTTCACAAAAATTAGAGCGACTTCTAAATGGATATTTAGATCAAGTAATTGATGAGCAAGATTATCGTTTACAAAAAGGAAAACTACTTTTGCAAAAGAAGTCGCTCCAAGAAGAAATGACATCTCTTTCACACAAGCAAAATGATTGGCTCGAACCGATGCAGAAGTGGATAAAAGAGGCGCAAAACATAAACGGAATCGCACGGGATAACAACTTTTTTGCTAAAAAGGTTGTTGCCAAAGAAATCTTTGGCTCGAACCTCCTCCTCCAAAACAAATCAGTGCGCGCCAGCGCGCCAAAAATTCTGAATTCGTTTGGAAAAATGGGGGGAAATCAGTGGGACGCGCTTCGCGCGTCCCACCTTTTGGCTTCTAAAAAACCTTTGAGTTCTATTCTGGTGGGCGGCACAGGACTCGAATCTGTGACCTCGTCGATGTCAACGACGCGCTCTAACCAACTGAGCTAGCCGCCCTAATGACAGTGGGCATGGATGGATTCGAACCATCTGCCTACGGCTTATAAGGCCGTCGCTCTAACCAATTGAGCTACATGCCCCTTTAATTTAAAAGAAAAAGGAACTAATCCTTTTTATCAATTTAACACCAAGTTTGATTTTTTTCAAGTCTTACATGCCCTTATAAAGGTAATCTATTTAGTTTGTCTTGAATTAAATTAATAACAGTTTGTTCGGCTTCTGTGATAGGTAAATTGATAATCGCGCGGGACAAATTTTTAGTTCCGGTCGGATTAAACTCTTTTATTAGTCCCAGCGAGTCAATGTTTTTTATACTATAAAGCAATAAATTAATTTTTTTAATCGGTTCGTTTTTAGGATCTTCGTCAATGCTTTTATTTTCATAAATAATAGCAATGACTTTAGCCTGTGGTATGCTGACTATTAACTCGTCTATGACATCGGTTAGATCTTTTTCCGTAGAGTTAGTTTTAATAAAGTCGGACAAAGATAAAGTGGACCAAACTAATTTGTTATCCAGGCTGCCAGACAATCTTGCTAAAACCCGGCCCCAAAGCTTTAAAACATTTATGCTTTTTGAGCGATAAAGATAATTGACGATTTCTTCGCGTCGCGCGCCCAAAGACATAAGTTGAGAAGCGGTCATAAGCGCGCGCGGGGTGACATTATTGGTTTTAAAACTTTTGGTTTCAGCGATCATGCCGGTTAAAAGGCAGGTAGCAATATTTTCATCTACCAGCTCGTGGTTTAAACTTTCAAATAGAGAAAAGACGATTTCCGAGGTTGAGACTGCGGTTAATTCAATAAAATTAATTTGACCAAAACTTTCATTGGTTGAATTATGGTCAATATTGATAATTGGAGTTTGATAAAAAAATTCAGCATCATTATCGTAGACTTGGCCCAAAGATTCGAGATCTGGCGTGTCAACTGTGATAATTAGATCATATTTAAAGCCTGAAGCGCCAGAGGTAATGTCGGTTGAACTGAAAAAACCGTCACTCGGCGAGATAATAAAATTTAATTGATTTTTTTCTTGCTTATATTTAATCTGGTTGACTTTGGCGTTGGTAATATCTAAAGAAATTATAAATTTGCGTAAGTTATTTAATTCGTGTTTTATCTCGGAATAGCATGGTAAAAAAGAATAAGGCTTATCTAAGCTGAATTTTTCCGCTACTACCTCAACGTTTTTATCCATTTTTTTTAAAAATAAAAAAAGAGCCAAAGCTGAAGCCACAGAGTCGCCGTCCCAAGTTTTTTTAAAAGTGATTAAAATATCAGAAGCTTTTTTAATTTGTTCAAAAATTTGTTGCTCTTGAGTTAACATGTTGGTATTTTGACTGTTTAGTTGCATGAGATTAATCCCTGCGTCAAATTCGCCACGGAGATTTATTAATATATCTTATATAAAAAAAGGTGTCAAGGAAAGCCTTGACAGACAAGCCTTGACAAAAAATTTAAATAATATCTTACATATTTTTCAAATACTTCCTTCCATTTAATTTCTCCGGCAGATATTCTTGTGATTCTTGATAATCAAAATCCGGGCTGTATTTGTAGTCTTTGCCATAATTCAAATTTTTCATTAATTCAGTCGGGGCGTTGCGTAAATGTAATGGCACTGGCAAGTTGCCATATTGTTCAATGTCTTTTTTTACTTTTTCATAAGCGACATAAAGCTCGTTTGATTTTTTACATTTTGCTAAATAAACAACTGCTTGAGCTAAAATAACATTACATTCTGGCATGCCAATAAAATGGCACGCATTATAAACAGCAACCGCTTGTTCTAATGCGCGAGAATTTGCCAAGCCAATATCTTCGCAAGCAAATCGAACTAATCTGCGCGCGACATACAAAGGATCTTCGCCCGCTTCTAACATTCTTGCCAACCAATAAAGAGCCGCGTCAGCGTCAGATCCACGCAAAGATTTATGCAAAGCGGAAATTATATTGTAATGTTCGTCGCCGTCTTTGTCATAAAGCAAATATGATTTTTGAAACGCTTCTTTAATAATTTCAAAATTAATTTCATTTGATAAATTAGACGCGTATTCTAAAACATTCAAAGCGATTCTCGCGTCGCCATTTGACATTTGAGAAATTTTTTTAAAAACATCATGGTCAATTTTTAAATTCAAATTACCCAATCCTTTTTCTTTGTCTTGAATGGCTTTATTTAAAATTTTAACAAGATGCTCCTCTGTTAATTGTTTTAAAACAAAAACTCGACATCGTGAAAGCAATGCCGAGCGAACTTCAAAGCTTGGATTTTCAGTTGTCGCGCCGATTAAAGTAATCAATCCTTTTTCAACATATGGCAAAAGTCCATCTTGTTGAGTTTTATTCCATCTATGAATTTCATCAATAAACAAAATTGTTCTTTTATTCTGCGATTTATTTTCCTGCGCTTTTTTAATAATTTCTCTCAAATCTTTTACTCCGGACGAAACAGCGCTTATTTGAATAAAATCAGATTTTGTTTGCTTGGCAATAATATTCGCCAAAGTTGTTTTGCCGCTTCCTGGAGGTCCCCAAAAAATCATTGAGCACAATTTGTCTTGTTTTATGGCTTGATTTAAAATTTTATCTTGACCTAAAATTTCCTCTTGTCCTAAAAAATTTTCCAGCGTTTCTGGTCTCATTCTATCAGCCAATGGTGATTGATTTTTTTGCATAAAAATATATTATTCATTTTGCAATAAGATTTTTAATAATTTTGATCATTATTTCTTTGTCTTTGGGATTGCTTTCAGCAATAAGCAAGGCTAATGCTACTAACGCGTTATCATTAATTTTTCGCTCCCCTGATTTTTTAAAAAGATAATTTGTTTGATCTAAAAAATAAACAAATAAAAATGAGGCTGTTCTTTTATTCCCATCTGAAAAAGGATGATCTTTGATAATCAAATACAAAAGATGCGATGATTTGTCCTCAATCGCGGGATAAAGCTCTTTTTTATCAAAAGTTTGATATAACCCTTTAATTATTCCTTCAAAATTTCCACCGCGTTCTTGTCCAAACAAATCACTGGCTTCTTTTTTTATAGTCAATTCTTTTTTGAGCTTAATAATAATTTTACAACAACTTTCGTATTGTAAAATAAATTTAGTTTTCTTGCCTTTTTCATCAATCAATTTCCCTTTGTCATATTGTTCAAGCAAAGAAAAAGTTTTGGAATAATCAGCAAGTAAATTTAAAATTTCAGTTTCCTGCCCTAACAACAATTCTTTTTTTGATTGTGTTTGTAAAAATAAAATTGCTTCTTGCAATTCATGAAATTTATCCTGCGCTTCCAAAAGTCTTTTTTCATTAATAACATAACCCTTGACAAGATATTGCTTTAAAATTTTAGTTGCCCAAATACGAAACTGCGTGGCTCTTTGAGAATTCACTCGATAGCCAACAGAAATAATCGCGTCTAAATTATAAAATTTTATATTTTGTATTTGGGTTTTTCCTTTAATAGCGCCGTGTTGAGTGGTATGTTCCAAAATGGAACTAACCACTTTTTCTTCAAGTTCCCCACTTTTAAAAATATTCTTTAGATGTTTTGTAATCGCCGGTCTTTGTGTATTAAAAAGCAAGGCTATCTGATTTTGGGTTAACCAAATAGTTTCTTTTTCCAACTTTACTTTCAACTCTACTTCGTTTTTCACGGTTTTATAAATAATAATTTCGCCTTTTTGAAAATCATTGTTTGTCATAAATATTATTTTTATTTAAAAATTTTTAATACCTCATGTCTCATTCTATCAGCTAATGGCGATTGATTTTTTTGTTGCATAAATTTTTTATAAAAAATCCGCGAAGTTCTCTTTGTTGATTAATTTAAATTCGGCGTTTGGATAATTTTCAGAAAAAATTTTAGGCAATCTAAAAGATTCTTTTTTCCACTTAAATTCATATGCTTTAATTTTTTCTCCCGAATCTTCAATTAAATCTATTCCTTGCCCATTGGTTGTTCTCCAAAAATAAAATTTATTATCTTTTTCATTGTTTACGTTCTTTTTTATAATTTCTGTTGTTAAGAAATTTTCCCATAAATTTCCGACATCTGAACGCAAAGAAACCGGGTTAAGATTATTAATTAAAGCGTTTCTAATTCCATTGTCATAAAAATAAATTTTTCTTAGTTTTTTTAATTCATTGCGGATATTTCTGGAGAATGGAGTAAGGCGATAAATAATAAAAGCTTTTTCTAAAATTTGAATATAATTTGAAACAGTATTTTTATCTATGCCAACAAGTCCAGCTAATTCATTATACGAAACTTCGTTGCCAACTTGCAAAGCTAAAGCTTGTAGCAATTTTTGAAGCACTTCGGGATTTTTAATATTTTGAAACTCAAAAATATCTTTATAAACATAACTTTGAGCCAAACTTTTTAATTCTTTTTCGTTTCCTTTAATAACTATTTCAGGATACATACCAAAAACCATAAACCTTTCTATCAAACGTTTGATCTCAATATCATTGTAGAGCTGTTTTAATTCATCCAAAGAAAAAGGATGCAAAATAAATTCGTATTTTCTTCCTGTGAGTGGCTCAGATATTTTATTAGACAATTCAAACGAAGACGATCCTGTTGCTATCACTTGTATTTTTGGAAAATTGTCAATAATAAGTTTTAATGTTAAACCAATATTTTTTATTCTTTGCGCTTCATCTAAAATAATTAATTTTTTATTTCCAATAAACGCTTTTATTTCTGTAGAAGTTTTTTCTGTGAAAGCCTCTCTAATATCTGGTTCATCGCAGTTAAAATACATTGAATTTTTAGGAAATTTTTTAAGTATCTCTTTAACTAATGTAGTTTTTCCCACTTGTCTAGGTCCATAAATAATTACTATTTTATGTTTGAATAAACTATTTTCTATATTTTTTTGAATTGTTCTTTTGATAATTTTCATATTTTGGTGATTATAATAACCTAATTATATACCATCTTGGTGAATTCAGCAAACTTTTGCACTCGTCAGGGTTTTGCACGTAAGTTTTGCACGTAATGGTGTGGCGTGTGGTGTCAAGGCGTGGTGTCAAGGCGTGGTGTCAAGGCGTGCGGTTTACAAAAATTAAAAAATATTTTATCATAACAGTGATTGTGGCCCAATGCTATAATAATAAATCAAGTTAAGTATTCTAAAAAATATATGGCAAAAATTATAATTGATGAAAAAAAAATTAATGAAGTTTTAACACGCGGGGTGGAAGCAATTTATCCAACAGCTGATGCTTTACGTAAAAAGTTAATGTCTGGCGAGCGCTTGCGCGTTTATCAAGGGTTTGATCCAAGCGGACCATATTTGCACGTTGGGCATGCTATTGGTATTCGCGTTTTACGAATTTTACAGGAGCTTGGGCATGAAATAATTTTTTTAGTCGGCGATTATACTGCCAAAGTGGGAGATCCTGACAAAGATACAACTCGCGCGATATTGTCAGATGAAATTATTAAAAAAAATATGGCTGGTTGGAAAAAACAAGCTTCGCAATTAATTGATTTTGAAGGTGAAAATCCAGTTCGTTTTGAGCATAATTATCAATGGCTTTCAAAATTTAAACTTAATGACTTAATAAAATTAATGTCGCATGCAACAGTCCCGCAAATGCTTGCGCGTGATTTGTTTAAAAAAAGAATAAAAGAAGGCAAAGATCTTTTTTTGCATGAACTTATTTATCCATTACTTCAAGGCTATGATTCTGTCGCAATGAAAGTTGACATGGAAATAGGCGGAACAGATCAGACATTTAATATGTTGGTTGGCCGTGATTTATGTAAAAGTTATTTAGGCAAAGAAAAATTTATTCGCGTCAATAAAATGATGGACGCGCCAGATGGTATTACCATGAGTAAAACAAAAGGCAACGGCATTAATTTAGGCGATAACGCGGAAGATATGTATGGTAAAGCAATGTCATATCAAGATTCAGCGATTTTGAACGGCTTGGAACTATTAACTGATATTTCAATGGATGTTATTAAAAATATTGAAGAGTCGCTAAAAGACGGTAAAAATCCAATGCTTTATAAAAAAATAATGGCGTTTGAAATAGTTAAAACAATTAAAGGAGTAAAAGACGCGCAAAAAGCGCAGAAATATTTTGAAAGCATTGTGCAAAAAAAAGAAACACCAAAGGAAATTATGAATTACAAATTATCAATTATGAATTGGAAATTGATTGATTTATTAGTGAAGATAAAATTGGCCGAGAGCAAGGGCGAGGCAAGGAGATTGATTGAGCAAGGAGGCATTAAAATTGATGGTGTTGTTATTAAAGATATAAAGAAGGAAGTTAAAATATTAAAAGATGGCATATTAATACAAAAAGGTAAAAGAGGGTTTGTGAAAGTTGTTTTAAAATAAATATAAAATTTAGAAATAAGTTATTAACATAATTCTATGGATAGATCAGAAACAAGAGTTAAATATACTGCTTCAGGGTTAAAGAATATTGGAGTTTTTGATTCTGGATTTGGCGGGCTTACAATGTTTAAGGAATTTTTAAAAGTATTGCCTGATTATGATTATATTTATTTGGGTGATAATGCGCGCGCGCCTTATGGCAATAAATCAGATGAAGTAATTTATAATTACACCAAGCAAGCAATTGATTTTTTGTTTAAGCAGGATTGCGAGCTAATAATTATTGCCTGCCATACTGCTTCGGCCAAAGCTTTAAGAAAAATTCAGCAGGAGTATTTGTTAAAAAATTATTCTGATAAAAAAGTTCTTGGAGTTGTTGTTCCAATTGTGGAAGAAGCTATAAAATTAAGTCGTTATCATAAATTAGGTATAATAGGTACTAAAGCTACTATAAATTCCGACGCTTATAAAAAAGAATTGGAAAAGTTAAGAAGCGATCTAAAAATTTTTCAACAAGCCTGTCCTTTGCTGGTTCCTTTAGTCGAAGAAGGTTGGGTTAAAAAACCAGAAACAAAAATGATTTTAAAAAAATATTTATTGCCATTGAAAGTTAAGCAAATAGATACATTAATTTTAGGCTGTACGCATTATTTATTTTTAATAAAAGATATTATTAGAATCATGGGCAAAAATGTGAAAATTATTAATCCTGCGATTGCGGTTGCTGAAAAATTGGCAATATATTTGGATAAACATAAAGATTTAGAAAAAAAATTAAGCAAAAACAAAAAAATAATTTTTTATACTACTGATGATGTTATTAAATTTAAAGAGTTGGGGCAAAGGTTTTTAGGTAAGAGTATAGAGAATATAAATAAAATTATTTTATAATTATGCCTATTCTAGAAAAAATAAAACAAAATATTGCCGATGCTGTTAATGCGGCTTTGAAAAAAAAAGATCTAGTTAAAGCTGCTGATTTAGTTTATCCGCCCAATCCCATGTTTGGCGATATCAGCTTGCCTTGTTTTGATTTGGTCAGGAAGCTTAAAAAAACCGCGACGGAAATAGGAGAATTTTTAGTTGGAAAGATTGAATTAAATGATATTGTTGTAGCAACTAAAGCGATTGGTCCATTTTTAAATTTTACTTTTAACAAAACTAAGCTGGCGCAGGGTGTGATTGAAGAAATTTTAAAGTCAAAAAGTAAATATGGCGTTAATAGTATTGGCAAAAATAAAAAAGTTATGATTGAATTTTCCAACGGCAATACTCATAAAGAGTATCACATTGGACATTTAAGAAATATTTGCTATGGCGACGCAATAACTAAAATTTTAATTGCTAACGGCTATAAATTAATCCCGGTTTCTTATATTAATGACTTTGGCATTCATGCAGCTAAAACTTTATGGGCTTATCAAACTTTTTATAAAAAATACAACCCACCTGCCCGCCATGTAACGGGGAAAAATAAAGGGTATTTTTTGGGGAAAATTTATATGCGAGCTTGCGAGGAGTTGGGGAAAAATAAAGAAGCAAAAGCGGCTGTTGGTTTGATTATGAAAAATATTGAAAGTCGGCAAGGAGTTGATTATAAATTATGGCAAAAAACCAGAAAGTGGAGCATAGATGGTTTTGCTAAAATACACAAAGAGTTGGGAATAAAATTTGATAAAATTTTTTATGAAAGCGAGTTTATTGATCATGGCATGGAGTTAGTTGGCCAGCTTTTTAAAAAGCATTTTTTAATCAAAAGTGAAGGCGCGATTATCGCTGATCTGCAAAAATATGATTTGGGCGTTATGATAATATTAAGAAGCGATGGCACGGCATTATATCCTGTGGCTGACTTGTCTTTGGCTATAGAAAAATTTAAAAAATATAAAATCAATAAATCAATTTATATTGTTGACGCGAGACAAAGCTTGTATTTTAAACAACTATTTAAAATTTTGGAATTGTTAGATTTTAAACAAGAGATGAAACATCTGAGTCATGAATTTGTAAAATTGCCAGAAGGCATGATGTCTTCGCGAACTGGCAATGTTATTACTTATGAAGATTTGCGAAAGCAAGTTTTGGAAAAATCTAAGTTAGAAATTAAGAAGAGGCATAAAAATTGGAATAAGAAAAAGATTAATTTAGTTGCTGAAAAAATTGCGAATGGATCTTTAAAATTTGAAATGATAAAAGTCAGCGAAGATAAAGTTATTATATTTGATATTAATCAAGCGCTTAGGTTTGATGGGTATACTGCGGCGTATTTACAGTATACAAGTGCGAGAATAAATTCAATAAGCGCAAAAGCGCAAAAACAAGACAACAAAAAAGCAATTGATTTTAGTAATTTAGACAAAAGCAAAGAGGGTGAGTTGGTTAAAAAATTGGCAAAATATCCTGAAATAGTAAAAACAGCTGGAGAAAAATATGATCCGTCTGAAATTGCTAAATATTTGTTTGAATTAGCGCAAAAGTTTAATGATTATTATCATAGCGTGCAAGTGCTGAAAGCTAAAAAAGAAATTAGGCAAGCCAGATTAGTTTTGATTATGGCAGTAAAACAGGTGCTGGAGAATGGATTAGGGTTGTTGGGGATTGAAGTGGTGGAAGAAATGTAAAAATTTTGGAAATTTGCCATTAAATTTTTTTATGTTAGCAATAATTATCAGCGCGACAACACAATTTATAATCAATAGCATTTCTTCTCTGAGCTACCTGGGTATTGGCATTATGATGGCGATTGAAAGCGCTTGTGTTCCTTTGCCTTCGGAAATAATCATGCCGTTTGCAGGTTTTTTAGCGGCGCAAGGAAAATTTAATTTACTTGGCGTGGCTTTGGCCGGCGCCTTGGGTTGCGTGGCTGGTTCGGTTATAGCTTACGCGGTCGGTATTTGGGCAGGGCGCGCGTTCATAGAAAAGTATGGCAAATATATTTTGATTTCCCGTCATGATTTAGCTATGGCGGACAATTTTTTTAATAAGTACGGCTCCAGCGCGATTTTTTTCTCGCGTCTTTTGCCTGTAGTGCGCACTTTTATATCTTTGCCAGCAGGAATTGCTAAAATGAATTTTAATAAATTTGTTATTTATACTTTTTTTGGCTCTTTGCCATGGTGTTTGGCTTTAGCTTATATTGGTCAAAAATTAGGCAATCATTGGAATGTTTTGGCCCCGTATTTTCATAAGTTTGATTTTGTGATTGTGCTAATAATAATAGTTGCAATGGTTTGGTATGTTAAAAGACATCTAAGAAAATCGTAACTCGTAACTCGTAACTCGTAACTCGTAACTCATAACTCGTAACTCGTAACTCATAACACATAACTCATAACTCATAACTCATAACTCGTAACTCGTAACTCGTAACTCGTAACTCGTAACTCGTAACTCGTAACTCGTAACTCATAACTCGTAACTCGTAATAAGGTGGTCCGTGTCAAATCATTTAATCAT
>JAHJXD010000025.1 GCA_018827685.1 Patescibacteria group bacterium | reverse complement strand
TATATTTTAAAATTAACTTTCTTTATTATTGGCTGTGGATATGTGGATATGTTTAAAAATAAAAGGGGGACTGCTACCGCCATTCTACTCCAAATGCGTTGTCTTTTCCCAATCGCCTAATTTTTCCTTTAAATTAGGCCATTTATTTAAAGATGGATCTATGTCAATTAATTTTACAGCCTGATCGCGAGCTTGTTTCATTAAAATATAATCAAACAACGAGGCGATTTTCAATTGAGGAAAACCTTTTTGTTCAGCGCCATAAACCTGTCCTGGTCCTCTGAATTTTAAATCCATTTTAGCCAAATCAAAACCATTATGATTATCAACCAAAGCCTGCAGACGTTTTAAAGTTATCTCCGACTGTTGAATACTGCCAGAGACAATTCCGCTGGGTAAATCTAACCGAGCGAATAAAAAACAATAAGATTGATAAATACTTCTGCCAACCCTGCCCCTAAATTGATGGATTTGCGCCAGGCCAAACCGATCAGCGCCTTCAATCATCATCACGCTGGCATTAGGAATATCAACTCCGACTTCCACTACTGAAGTGGAAACTAAAATTTTTATTTTATTATCTAAAAATTCCTGCATAATTTTTTCTTTTTCCGCGGTTGCTAATCTGCCGTGAAGTTTGCCGATTGTTAAATCAGGAAATACAATTTTATCCAATTTTTTATATTCTTCTTCTACTGATTTTACGCCAAGCTTATCGGAAATATCAATTAATGGACATATTACAAAAACCTGCCGCCCTTGTTTAATTTGTTCGCGAATAAAGTCATAAGCTTTTTCACGTTCGCATTCAGGCACTATTTTAGTAATAATCTTTTTTCTTTGTTTTGGCATTTCATTAATCACAGACAAATCCAAATCCCCATATAAGGCCAGGGCTAAACTTCTGGGAATCGGCGTTGCAGTCATAGAAAGCAGGTGAGGCATTAACCCGTGCTTTTTATCAGCATTAGTCCGCATTAAAGCGGCTCTTTGTTCTACGCCAAAGCGATGCTGTTCATCAATTATGGCTAATGCCAAGTCTTGAAATTTAATATCTTCTTGAATAAGCGCGTGAGTGCCAATAATAATATCTGAATTATTTATTATGTCTTGATTTTTTATTTTATTTTTATCAATTAAAAATTGAAAATTGAAAATTTGTCTTTGACTTCTAGATATTAACCCAATCTTAATGTCAAAATTACTCAACAGCCTGCAAATCGTATCATAATGCTGTTTAGCTAAAATCTCGGTCGGCACCATTAAAACCGCCTGCTTTTTATTCAATGCCGCATTAAGCATAACAATAATCGCGACTATTGTTTTACCACTGCCAACATCGCCTTCCAAAAGTCTGGACATTGGCCTGCTATTTGCAATATCCTGTAAAATTTCCCAAGCTGATTTTCTTTGCGCGTTAGTCAATCTAAAACACAAACTATTAACAAAATTTTTAGTTTCTTGCTCATAAAATTTTATCGCTGGCGATTTGCTCATGCTTAAATTTTTCTTAACTAACTGTGATTGCAATTGAATTAAAAAAAGCTCATCAAAGGCTAAGCGCTCGCGAGCTTGTTTAAGATCAAAATTATTTTTTGGAAAATGTATTTTTTTTATAGCATCAGCCAAACTAATTAATTTAAAATTTTTTTTAATTTCTTGAGGCTGCCAATCTATAATTTGCGCTGACAAGCCAATAATTTGCTTGATTAAAAATCTAATTTGTTTTTGGGTAATCTTTGCTGTCAAATGATAATTAGGCACCAACCCCTGTGTATGCACAGCGCCACTCACATGACAAAGAGAGTAAGAGGGTTGTATTTTTTCATAAACAGGAGAATTCATGGTCAAGCCGCTATAATTTTCTTCTACTTTACCTGCTAATGATATATTGTCCCCAACTTTTAAATTGCGAGCGATAAACGGCTGATTAAACCAAATTATTTTTAGAATTTCTGTGCCATCATTTATCAAAGCTTCTGTAATATTCATTCTTTGACGCGGACTTCTTTTGTTTTGAATCAGTTCTATTTGACCGACTACATTTGCGCTAATTCCTGCCTGTAATTTATTAATTGGCGTCAAATGACTGAAATCATCGTATCTAAAAGGAAAATAAAATAGCAGATCCCTTGCTGTTTCAATGCCCAATTTTTTCAACCGTTTGGCAGCGGACTCGCCTATTCTGCTAATTTTTATTATGTCAGTATCAAGCGTTAGCATAGTTCTATTTTAACACAGCAGTTTCTGTCTCAGGCTTCGGAAGCTTGCGCTGCTCTATGAGGGCAAATTATTTATCTGCCTCGGTGTCTGCCAAAACCGCCTGGTCTTGAGCGCGAAGCAACTGATCGGCCAAAACTCATGGTCCGGCCGTACCTTTTAAAAGTCGGTCTGGTGCCTGCTTGTTCCAACTCGGCAAATTTTGTTAAAGTTAATTTTTTATTTATCAATCTTTCAATATTACGAATATCTTTCCATTGGTCAGGCGTGGCGAAAGAAATCGCCTTGCCTGGATTTCCGGCTCGAGCAGTGCGGCCGATGCGATGCACATAATCCCCTGAATCGTCCGGCAAGTCGTAATTTACTACCAGTTCAATACCTGAAACATCAATGCCGCGCGCAGCAATATCTGTCGCGATTAAAATCCGATATTTTTTACTTTTAAAACCTGCCATAGATTCTTTGCGCTGATTAAATGATAAGTTAGAATGAATTTCAGCTACTTCGTGCATAGATTGCTTAAGATTATTAGCCAAATGCTTGGCGCCATACTTGGTGCGGGCAAAAACTAAAACCGAACCCTTATATTGTTTAAGAATTTTTTCTAATTGCATATACTTATTTTCTTTTTTCATAACATAGACTTCCTGATCAACGCATTCAACCGTGGTTCCGGACGGAGCAACTTCAATATGGACCGGCATGGACATATGGGTTGAGGCTAATCTTAAAATCGCCCGGGGCATAGTGGCGGAAAATAATAAAGTCTGACGAGTTTTAGGAATCCGTTTGATAATTTCTTCTATCTGCGGAGCAAACCCCATGTCAAACATCCTATCAGCTTCATCCAAAACTAAAACTTTAATGTAATCAAGTTTCACCCAGCCTCTTTTTAAATGGTCAATCAGCCGACCAGGGGTGCAAATCAAAATATGCGGATTTCTTTTAAGACTCTGCGCTTGGCTGCCAATGGTTTGGCCTCCGATTAAAGCCGCTGTTCTTAATCCCAATCTAGAGCCTAATTTTCTTAAATTTTCATCAACTTGCGAAGCTAATTCGCGAGTTGGCAATAAAACTAAACCTTGGCCGCGCTCAAGTAATAAACGCTCAATCATGGGTATGCCGAAAGCAAAAGTTTTGCCAGTGCCGGTTTGAGCTACGCCGACCATATCTTGACCAGACAAAGCTACTGGAATTGATTTAACTTGAATCGGGGTTGGTGTATCTATCTTTAAAATTTTAAGCACGTTTAAAATATCAGCGCTAACGCCCAAGCCTTTAAAATCCGATCCGATTTGTTTATTTAGTAAAGACATAAAAAAATAAGCGACCTGTTTCTTGGCGATGCGCTCATCCATTTCAGTGCGCCCACCAGGACTTGAACCTGGGACCTTCTCGTTAAGAGCGAGCAGCTCTACCAACTGAGCTATGGGCGCCTACAAATTAATTTTGGGTGGCTGGGGAGAGGCTTGAACTCTCGACCTTGGCGTTATGAGTGCCACGCTCTAACCAACTGAGCTACCCAGCCATAACGGAATTTTTTTGGTATCTTTTTACAGGACTGTCGCCGAATTTAAAAAAGAAACCATGGAATAGCAATAATGTTTTCCGCTAATTTTTCTTTTTTTTCTCCCATTGTAATAACATAACCATACTTGGCTACTTTTTTATAATCTTCTAAAAAAAATTTTAATCCTTTAATGTCTGACAATGAAATATTTTTTGAAGCTTTAATTTCAATAGGAATAATCTGCCCCATTAAGTCTAAAACGCAATCTACTTCAGCTCCTCCGCTGGTTCTCCAATAATAAACTTTATAATTTTTATTCAATGCTCTGATTCTTTTAATAATTTCTAAAACAACCGCATGTTCAAATAAAATTCCCTTTTGAGCATTAATTAATTTTTTTGTTAAAGGTAAACGCGCTAAAGCATTACGTACTCCTAAATCAAAAAAATAATAACGTGCAGAAGAAAGAATTCGTTTTCGTGAATTTTTTAAATATGGATCTACTCTTTCTACAATTAAAGTGTCTTCAAGAATACGATAAAATTCTTTAATCGCTGGCTGACTAACACCTGATTCTTGCGAAAGCTTGCAAAGATTAGGCGCTGTGCCGGATTCTGCTGCCGCTAATTCTAAAAATCTTGAAAATGCTCCTATTTTTCTGCTAATAGCTTCGGCTCTAATTTCTTCTTCTAAATACATTTCAGAATATGAACGTAAATAATTTTCCCGCTCATTTTTTAAAATCATTGTTAAAGCGGGCAAAGATCCATAAACAAGTGAATCAATAAAATTATATGATGAGTTTTGATCAATATTGTTTAAGGATAATTTTTTAATTGTGTTATTTTGTGAATATCCAAGCTCACTCCATAAAAGCGGATTCATATGAAAATGTCTGATACGGCCTGGGAGCAAATTAACATTACCGCGTTTTAATTTTCTAGCCGAAGAACCAGTAAAAATAAAAGTAGCTTTGTTTTCGTCAATTAAATATTGAGCTGCGTCAAAAATTTCCGGTATTTTCTGTGCTTCATCAACAAATACTATTGGTCTGTTGCCAACTGCTTCAACTTGCCTGATAATTTTTGACGGATCTGCTTCTATCTCAAGTTTTATTGAGGGATTTTGCAAAGGATATTCAATTACATTTTTAAATTTTGAAAGGATTGTTTTTACTAAAGTTGTTTTGCCAACTTGTCTTGGTCCTAATATTAAACATGATCGCTTATGGCTAAGTGTTTTTTTAATTTCTTTCTCCAAACATCTTAACAATGGTTTATTTTTACCTTGCATATCTAAAGTATAGATTATTTTTATAATATGTCAAATTTATTCTATTGATAACAAATT
>JAHJXD010000024.1 GCA_018827685.1 Patescibacteria group bacterium | reverse complement strand
TAATTTAGCCTGACTGACTTGTTGAAGTTGGCGCTGCGCTTGATCAGCGCGTTCACGTTCAGCTTCGCGAGCTTGGCGCTCGGCTTCAAGTTGGGCTTGTAATTGTTTATAAGGTAGTCTATTTTGTTTTTCGCTCATAATATTTATTTACTTTTTGAATTTAGCGCACACCCTAATAAATTCTACGAATAACGGATGCGGATCTAATGGCCGGGAAATATATTCTGGATGAAATTGCGTGCCAATAAAAAAAGGATGTTCAGTAATTTCTATAGCTTCAACAACTCTACCATCAGGTGAAGTCCCGCAAACTTTTAATCCAGCCTTCTCATATTGTTCGCGATACTGATTATTAAACTCATAACGATGGCGATGCCGTTCGGAAATCACAGTCTTAACGCCAAATTTTTTCTTATAAGTTTTAGCCAAATGTGTGCCTGGTATAATTTGGCAAGGCCAACCTCCTAACCTGATAGTTCCGCCATAATGTTTTTTTGCAAGCAATTCTTTTTGTTCTGGCATAATATGGATTACAGGACAGGTTGTTTTTGGATCAGCTTCTTCGCTATTGGCTTGTTTAAATCCTAACACATTGCGAGCAAATTCAATCACAGCCATTTGCATTCCATAACAAAGACCAAAATAAGGCACATTATTTTCACGAGCGTATTTTATAGTTTTAATTTTACCTTCAACTCCGCGCGAACCCCAACCCTGCGGAACAATTATACCATCAAGGTTTTTTAAAATTTTCACGCCTTGTTTTTCTACATCTTCGGTATTTATCCAATGCAATATTGGTTTGCGATTATTTACAGCACTAGCGTGTTTAATCGCTTCAATTACGGAAATATAAGAATCGGATAAACAAAAATTCCCGGTAGAAAAATATTTACCAACTATTCCAATATTAACAATTTTTTTCGCTGTTTTAATTTTTTTCACCATTTTTTTCCAATCAACTAAATCTTTCTTTTTTTGCCGGATGTTAAATTTTTCCAAAATGCGATTTCCTAAATTATCTTTTTCAAAATTAATTGGCACGTCATATATTGAATCAATATCCGGAGCGCCAATAATATCATTCTCATGAATATTGCAAAAAACAGCTAATTTTCTTCTTCGCGGCGCGTCAATATTCACTTTAGATCTTGCAATAATAAAGTCAGGCTGAATACCGGCTGAATTAAGCGCTCTGACCGCGTGCTGAGTCGGTTTAGTTTTCATTTCACCAATAATTGACGGCACCGGCAGATATGCCACCATAATAAACAAAACATTTTTGGGCTCGCTTAAATGCATCATCCTGGCTGCTTCTAAAAATAACAAATTTTCATATTCACCGACCGTGCCGCCGATTTCTATAAGCATAATTTCCGCTTTATCTTTTTGAGCAGCGTATTTTATTCTTCTGATTACTTCGTTTGGTATATCAGGCACTACTTGAACGCATTTACCTCCGTATTCCAGGTTGCGCTCGCGCTCAATTACCGAAGCGTAAACTCGGCCAGTAGTCATATAATTATCACGGCTAATGTTTCTATTTAAAAATCTTTCATAATTACCTATGTCCTGATCGGTTTCATCACCATCTTCGGTAACAAACACTTCGCCATGTTCTATTGGGTTCATGGTGCCAGCGTCTATGTTGACGTATGGGTCAATTTTAATGGCGCTCACATTATTATAGCCCTTGCCAACTAAAATTCGGCCGATAGAAGCGCAAGTAATCCCCTTGCCCACGCCAGACATAACACCGCCAACTATGAAAATATATTTTACCGCTTTATCTTTCTTTTTGTTTGCCATAATAATTTCTGTTCTTTATTTGTCATTTCTTTTTATTTAATATTTCCACTGCCTTATTCATTTGCGGATCTATATTTTTATTAAAATCTTCTAAAGTCAAATCAACTTCAACGTCAGGCGTGATTCCTTGCTCGTTAATATTATAGCCTTTTGGCGTAAGCCATTTAGCCACGGTAATTTTTATCGATGAACCATCTTTTAGCTCTTGTAAAGTCTGCACTGAACCTTTGCCAAAAGTTTTCATACCAACAATAATCGCCTTGCCATTATCTTTTAAAGCCCCGGCAACGATTTCTGAAGCCGAGGCGCTGCCCTGATTAACTAATGTTACGGTTGGAAAATCTTTTAATCTGGCCCGGCCGCGATGTGAATATTCATTCTTTTTTTCTGGGTTAAATTGTTCTGTTACTATTACGCCATGGTCAACCCATTCACTAGCCACATCAATAGCTGTTTCTAAATATCCGCCCGGATTATTTCTTAAATCTAAAATAATACCCTTGGGATTTTTTTCCACCGCTTCCATGGCAGCCTGTTTAAATAACTCGCTGGTATCATCGTTAAAATTAGTTATAGTAATAGTAAATATTTTATTGTCGTCTATCTTGGTTCTAATGCTTTTAACCAAAATAGTTTGTCTGGTTATCTTAAAATCTTTAGTCTTGTCAAAGACTTTTCTAAAAATGGTTAAAGTAACTTCCGTGTCTTTTGGCCCGCGAATCTTATCAACCGCTTGATCAATCGTCAGGCCAGCCGTTGATTCGCCGTTTATGGCATAAATTTTGTCACCTGCTCGCAAGCCTGCTTTTTCCGCCGGCATATCGGCTAAAGGCGCGATAATGGTTATTATATCGTCTTTTTTCCCTATTTCAGCGCCAATACCGTCGAAAGTGCCGGCCAAATCATCGGAAAATTCTTTAGCAACTTTAGGTTCCATAAAAACAGTATACGGGTCGCCTATTGACTCAACCATACCCTCAATCGCTCCATAAAATATTTTTTTGTCGTCTAATTTATTTTTATCAACATACTTATCTTTAAGTTCGTCCCAGACATTCCAAAATAAATTAAAATCAACATCTTGCGTTAATTTATTGGCAGGAGCGGTAACATATTTATTATACACATGGCCGGCGTAAACCGCTTCTTTTATACTCGCCTGTTTGATAAATTCATTTTTTTGCGATAGCATCATGCCACTGCCAAAAGCGGCTGACAGTAAAATCAGGCTTAATAAAATAACACATAGTATTTTAATTTTACGGCATTTCGGCTTTTCTTGAACAATTTGATTATTAATATTTTCCATAAAAAAGTAAAGCTTAATTATTTGCTTATACCATACTACCATAATTTAATTTTTTTTGCCAAAAACGCAGGTGTCAAGACGCAAGTTGAAATTTTAATCTATTTAAGCTATGCTAAAATATATCTATGGCCAATTTTATAATAAACGGCGGTAAAAAACTTAAAGGCACGATTAAAACCAACTCAGCCAAAAACTCGGCCGTAGCCATTCTTTGCGCTTTGCCAATGATTAAAGGAAAAACTATTTTAACCCATATGCCGCGCATCGAGGAGGTAAACCGGATAATTGAAATATTAATCTCTATCGGCTTAAAAATAAACTGGACAGGCCAGCACACTTTACAGGCCGTAAACCACGACAAAATCAATCTCAATCATATAAACAAAAAGTCATACGAAAAAACCAGATCGGCAATTTTATTGATCGGGTCTTTGTCTTCGGTTTTTAAAAATTTCACTCTGCCAAAAATCAGCGGCTGCAAATTGGGAAAGCGCACAGTCACTCCACACATAATCGCCTTAAACCATTTGGGCATAAAAGTAAAAAAAATCAACAACTTATTTCATGTTAGCCAAAATCAAACCAAAGGCTCAAGCTTTACTATGTATGAATCAGGCGACACGGCTACTGAAAACGCCATTCTGGCTTCGGTTCAGCTTCCTGGCAAAACAGAAATAAATTTAGCCTCGTCTAATTACATGGTGCAAGATTTATGTTATTTTTTAATTAAAGCCGGGGCTAAAATCAAGGGCGTGGGCACTACCAAACTCCAAATTACAGGCGTGAAAAAACTTAAACATATTAATTATCCGATCATGCCTGACCCAATAGAATCTATGGCTTTTATTTCTATTGCCATTGCAACAGCCTCAAAAATAAAAATTACCGGCTGCCCTATAGAATTTTTAAGTTTGGAATTGGAAAAATTAAGAGTCATGGGGCAAACCATGAATATTAGCAGAATATATAAATCAACTAATCACCGATTTGATCTGGTTGATATAGAAATCATTCCCGCAAAATTGAATGCTCTGCCGGATAAACTTTATGCGCGCCCTTTCCCAGGCTTAAATATTGATAATTTACCACTATTTTTACCAATTTTAACTCAGGCCCGCGGACAAACCTTGGTTCATGATTGGGTTTATGAAAATCGGGTTGTTTATTATCTTGAGTTAAATAAACTCGGAGCCAATGTTATGCTTCACAACGCCAACCAAGTAACCGTAACAGGGCCGACCAAGCTAAAACCTGCGGAAATTATCTGCCCGCCAGCTTTAAGACCGGCCATAAATCTTTTGATTTGCATGCTCGGAGCTAAAGGCAAATCCATCCTCCGTCATTCATATTCAATCGACCGCGGCTATGAAAATATCTGCGAACGGTTGAATAAACTTGGCGCGGATATAAAAAAAGTTGATTAAAATATTCTTGCCAATATATGACCCTAAAAGTTAGAAGAATATTAAGCTTTATATTTATTATTTTATTTCTAGTCATAACGCCGGCTATCATGCTTTACGCGGCTGGTTATCGACTGGGGAAAAATGGCTTTTCCATCCAAAGAACAGGTATGTTCATTATCAACTCTAAGCCTAAAGGAGCAAAAGTATTTATAAACGGAAAAATTCAAGAAACCTGGCTTGGCTCAATATTTTATAAAAATCACTTTATAACTACGCCGGCTAAAATAAAAAATTTGCTGCCAGGAGAATATGATTTAAAACTTGAACTTGATGGCTGCTTTAGCTGGCAAAAAAAATTAACCATTAGCCCTGGAACTTCGACTTTCGCCGAAAATATCTATTTATTTAAAAATGATCTGCCGGTGCAAATTATCCCGGGCAATATTGAATCGATTAGTCTATCATCAAATAAAAATCAAGCTGTAATTTTATCTTCAGATCTAATAACTTTTTTAAATTTATCCGATGAATCGCAAAAATCAACCAAGCGAAACGACTTAGTTGGAAAAAATATTTTTTGGTCTTTAGATCAAAATAAAATTATAATCAATAATTATCTTTACAATTTAACTGATCTTAGCTCCTGCTTAGACCTGAAAAAACTAACGGCTAATTCGTTTAATTATAAATGGAACGGCAACACTTTATACTATCAAGATAAAAATTCTATTTACCGGCTTGAATCTTCTAATTTACCAAAAAAAATCATCAGCAATAAAATTTTTAATGATTATCTGGTTAAAAATAACTACTTATATTTAATTATAAAATCCGACCAAGCATCCAACCTTGAAGTTATAGACGCGGCCACCGGTCAAAGCCTTAAAAATATAAATTTGCCAGCCGCTCTGAATTACTCTTTTATTAACGCGGAACAAAATCTGCTTAACCTTTACGACAACAATCATAAAATTCTTTATTTAATTGATCCTTTGTCTGCCCATGAACCCCTAGTTGAGATTATCAATAATGTAAAAACAACTTTTTGGGCCGACTCCAACAACTTGTTATATACTAATGACTTTGAAATTTGGCTTTATAATTTGGAAACAAAAAACAAAATATTGATAACCAGAATCTCTAACACCATTAATAACGCCTTCATGCATCCAAGCAAAGATTATATTCTTTATTCAACCAAACAAACGATTAACACTATTGAACTAGACGAAAGAGAAAAAAGAAATAGCGCAGAATTGATAAAATTCGATTTTATTAATTCATTTTTATTAACTGAAGACAATATTCTTTACTTTTCAGGAAAAATTGGCAATTCTCAAGGGCTTTATAAATTTTTAATACAATAAGGGACTGTCTCATTTTAATTGCCAACTCGATTTATCTAATTTGTCTCTCTCAACTTTAGAAATAAGATAAATATTATCACTGTCCCCTGTTTTGGCATAATATAAATCATTATTAGCCGCGCCAACCATTAAAACGTTATTTACTCCATCGCCTGTCGCCTGAATAATTATAAGATGCTTATCCAGGCCGGTGTTAGTAAAAGTTTGAGCAGGAATTTCCATGGCTTTTAAATTTGACATAATATCTAAAACCGGTTGAATTTTTTCTGTTTTAACCGCAAATTTATCAGGCAATGTTCCACTCCATTTACCGTCTTTAAGCTCTGCTGTAAATTCTCTATTTGGATATTGAAATCTAATTTTATTTATTTTCGTTTTATCTGAAGAAAAAATAGTTAAATCGCGCCACTCAGCCTGATCAAAAACGGCTGGCAAATCAGCTTTAACCGCGTAAGTAGCAGCCGATTCTGGCATGGAAATATAAGAGCTGACATAATCGCTCGCCATACTGCCGATAAAAAAATTAAAAACTTGTTTATCGGTCTGATAAATTTTTACTTCAAGCCCAGAACCATCGGTTTTAAATTCGTTTTTTCTTTCTTTATTATTGCTAACCAATTCGATGTCAGACAAAGCGGCTAATTTTAATTCATCAAAAACCTTGGACATAATTAAATCGTCAACATAAAAATTTTTACTATTATCATATTTCCATTTTTGATTTTGTTTAGCCAAAATTAAAATTTTACCATAATTTTTAATTTCAATTTTATCAACTAAATCAATTTTTATCTTAGTTAAAATATTTTTTGGCTTGCCCAAATTATTTTGCCATTTTTTTAAAGGGCCATGATAAGCATAAGCTGAAATTATTAAAACGACCAAAGCGATTCCCAGTATCAAAGTTTTTTTAGACATAGGTTTTATGAAATTAAGATGTAAGAAAAATCTTTTTTTCTTGTCATTGCGGGCTTGACCCGCAATCCAGGAGTCAACAAGATCAACTTGTCAGGTCTCAAATTCTAATTAATTTTATATCTGATCTTCAAATTTAGTTCTTCTTCTTAAAAAATATCTAACTACGCCGAAAAACATTACAATAATCGTTAAACTAAAAATGTTAGCATATCTAATAATCGCCTTGCCTGATTCGCTTATTTCTTTAAGCGGACGTTCAGTCACGCCTTTTGAACGGATAGAAATTAAATCATTGCCTAAACTTAAACCGTCAATAATATTTTGAAAAAACACCAAATTGTCCGGATAATTTTGTAAAAAATTATCCTTGATAAAATCACTATCGCCGGCCAAAATTAAATGGCCGGCTTTAGAACTTGCATTATTAAATGGACTTACGAATTTATCGGTTAGACTAACGGCTAAATTAAATTTCCCAATAGTTCCTCTGCTAATTTCTGCTTGAGGATCTAATTTAAAATTATCAACCACGGTCATAGCTCTATCTGAAGTTAAGGCCAAATAAGAAACCGTTGCATCTTTAGTTTTGCCAGGTATAATGTCAATGGTAGACGCCCAAGGTAAAACCAAACTTTCTAATCTTGATACTGCCGGATTATTTTGATCAAAGCCCGGCTTTATAACTTTAGGCCAATAAGGATAATTAGTAGAAAAAGTAACAAACCCCTGACTGAATGACGCTATGCCATTATTTACATCTATCGCTAAATTTTCATTTAATTTAACGCCATAAGATTGCAAAATTTTGTTCAAGCCAATATCGTTTTTATTAGCCGACAATCCTTGTTCGACTTTGACTCCGTCCGCTAAAATAACCAACGACCCCCCGCTCATCAAGAAGGCGTCAATCGCCTTAAGTTCATTATCATTAAATTTTTCTTTAGGACCAATAATTATTAAAATGTCCAAACCGTCGGTAATTTTTTTATCCCTAGAATAATTAACCGAAGAAACGTTATAAATTTCACCTAATTTTTTATAAGCCGCGCTCACCTCTTGCTCCGTATCAGCCACTCCGTTGCCTTGCCAAAAACCAATATTGGCAATTTTATCGCTAGTTAGTTTTTTAATGGTTGAGGTAATTTGATATTCCAAATCTTTAGTATCCTGAATTACCGGAATGGTTTGAAATTTTTCTCCATACTTAATTAACATGCCCAAATAACCATTAATAACTTGGTATTTATCTTTTTCCAAAGCGTTAAACTGCAATTCTGGTATACCTGCCAAATATAATTCTTGTTTAACCGCCTGATCATCCTTGGGGTCAATAAACTCTACTTTAATCTTTCCACCGGAATAATTAGCATACTCATCTAAAATATCGCTCACTTCTTGGCGTAAATTTAAAAACCGCGATGGCAAATCAGCGGAAAAATAAACTTTAATGCTAACAATATCTTTTAAGCCAGCGGCTGCCTGCTTACTCGCCTTGGACAAAGAATAATCTTTATTTTGTGTTAAATCAAAACGGTAAAAAATATTATAAGAAAAAAAATTTAACACAATTAAAATACCTATTACTATAATAATGGTTAGACTTAAATTAGTTTTTTTGAAAAATTTATTTAAATTCATAATTTACTTCCATGCCCTATTTTCAATCACCCTTACATTCAGCCAGAGAAACAAAAATATAAATAACAAATAATAAATTACATCTTTAGTATCAATTACGCCTCTGGCGATATTATTAAAATGACTGCCCAGGCCCATAAATTTCATAATCGGAGCAAAAGTTTGAGGCGCTCCTGCCAAAACAAAATCAGCGCCAATGATAAAAGTAGCGAAACAAGCGGTTAAACCGATAATAAAAGCGATAATTTGATTTTTTGTCAGACTGGAAATAAATAGGCCTAAAGCTAAATATGAACCACCTAAAAACAGGGCGCCTAAATAACCGCCAATAACCGGTCCTAAATCTAAATTACCTAAAAAAGCAATACTGATTGGTATGGTCAGAGAAAACAACAAACTAATATACAAAAAGGTTAAAGCGCTAAAAAATTTAGCTAAAACTACCTGCCAATCAGTTACTGGCAAAGTTAAAAGCAGCTCAATCGTGCCGCTTTTCTTTTCTTCGGCCCAAAGGCGCATGGTAATGGCAGGAGACAGAAATAAAAAAATCCAAGGCAGAAGAGCAAAATAATTTCTCATCGAAGCTTGAGCTGCCAAGAAAAAAGTATTAAAAAACAACCAGTTGCCAGCCACTAAAAAAACGCTGATAAAAACATAAGCAATCGGCGAATTAAAATAACTCATCAATTCTTTTTTGAATAAAATATAGATAATTTTTAGGTATGGCGATTTGGGCATATTCTAAATTTACCTTGTAAGCTCTCTAAACACATTTTCTAAACTAGCTCTTTTTTTACTAAATTCTAAAATACTCCAATTATTTTTCATTACGGTTAAAGATAAATATTCGCGTAAATCCACTTCGGCCATAGGCTCAATTTCATAGCCATAAATATCTTCAGCTTCTTTATCTTTAACTTTAACGCTCATAACATTTTTCATTTCTTGAAGCTTCTTTTCTACTTCATTTTTTAATCCTTTGATTTTTACATAAATTATTTCCGCATTACCGGACTTTTTCATAAGTTCGCTTGGGCTGCCCTTACCGACAATTTTACCGTTATGAATAATAATTACCCGATCACAAGTAGCGCTTACTTCGCTTAAAATATGCGTAGAAAATATAACGGTTTTTTCCCGACCAATAGTTTTAATTAAATCGCGTATTTCTACTATTTGATTTGGATCTAGGCCTGTTGTCGGCTCATCCAATATTAAAATATCCGGCTGGTGCATGATAGCTTGAGCCAAGCCGACTCGTTGGCGAAATCCTTTAGAAAGTTCCTCAATCGGCTGGCGCAAAACCTTGCTTAAGCCGCAAATTAAGACAACTTCTTTTACTCTGCGCTTAGTTTCAATTTTACTAAGTCCGCGTATTTCCGCAATAAATTTCAAATATTCAAAAACTCTCATATCCTCATAGAGCGGCACGGTTTCGGGTAAATAGCCAATTTTTTTTCTAGCCAAGAGCGAATCCTTAACCATATCAAAACCGTCAATCAACACTTGGCCGGAAGTCGGCGACCAAAAAGAAGTAATAATCTTCATGGTAGTGGTTTTACCAGCTCCGTTTGGACCTAAAAAACCTAGAATTTCACCTTTTTCAACTGAAAAACTAATATTATCCAAAATTAGATTCTGGCCGAATTTTTTTGTTAAATTCTTTATTTCTATCATAAAAATATCTTAACATAACCATAAATAAGAATCAATATTACCGAATCAAATTACCGACTATAGATGTTGACATTTTAAACATCTACCACTTTGTCATTGCGGGCTTGACCCGCAATCCATTTCCTTTTTATTCGTCATTCCCGCATTTTGCCCCCTTGATAAAGGGGGTTAGGGGGATTTTCCCATAAAGGGACTGTGGCCCAATGCCATATTGGGCATAAATTTCCAAATTTCGGTAAATTTTTATCTAAAATTTTTCCAAGGCCTATTCACGCCCTAAATTCAAAGGCACGGCGGGCAAAAAAGGAATTCGTAAAAATATGATTTAGTTTTCGGACGGTCTGACGCCGCCTAAATTATAACCAATCAGCTATCGTTTTGGCTAATTCTTCCTCGTGGTTTTTAAAACCATGGTCTGCGCCTTTAATAATTCGGTAATCCAGCTTTGGCTGGTGATTTTTTAGTATCTTCACAATTTTAAATACATTGCCCCATGCATATTCGTCTTGGTCTCCATAAATAACCAGTGTTGGCTTCTTGATTGACTCGAAGTACCTAAAAAGTGGTTTTGTTGATAGCTCTACTTTGCGCAGAACCTCGTAGAACGGAAATATATTGTAATCTCCATCGGGGTTTGCGATGTCGAAAAATCCAATGTAGGAGAAAAAGTTATCAGGCAACATTTCTTTTATAATTTCTTCTCCTCGCTTCGCTTTGATTTTTTTCTTCGCCTCGGATAGCAGTTTCCAAAATTTTTGTTTGCCGAGCATATCGAAATAAATGCCAGTATCGTCGCCACCGCAAAGAAGAATGTATTTTTCGACATCGTTTTTTGGTTTATAAAAGTTATAAACACAAATTTTATTCGCGCCAGTTGAAGCGCCGGCAAGATAAAATCTGCGATAACCCTGTTTTTTCAGAAAATAAATAGCACTGTCAATATCTACAATGCAATCCTTAATTTTCTCATACGCCATTCCGAAACGCTTTCGCTCTTCTTTTTTTCCGCGCCTCACATACAATTTTTTGATAATATGGGCGCCACGATTGTTAAAATAGAAAATCGAAATATTTTTCTTTGCTAACGCAGGAGCAAGCGTATGATTTTTAGCAGCGTCATAAAAGATGGACGAGCTGCCGTTGCCGTGTAAGTAAATAACAACAGATTTTCCGCGGGTTCGATATAGAAGTCCGGGTAAAGTTAATCCATCTTTGGTTTGAAATTCTATAAATTCGGGTTTGCTTGTTTTCATATTAGTTTTATTTTAAAACTTGATAATGTATTTGTTCGCAGGACCTTCGGTCGCAATTACTGGACGAAACTCGAACCTTTTTTGATTATCCTTACATCAAAAAATAATAATCAAGCGGAATTGAAACTATATTAGTCTCTTTATCAAATTTTCTTTCAGAGTTAGAAAAAATAATGCCGTAATCGGATTTGATTTTACGCATAGTATTTATAACTTGTTTTTTGTCTTTACTGCCAAGGCCAACCTCTACAACAATTTTTTTAGTATTTCCTATTTGCAAAATAAAGTCTGCTCCTGCCTGAGCGCTATCATAGCGAATAATACCATCGCTCCTTAAAATAAATTCCCTATAAAGATGAGCGCCTATAGAATCTTCCAACAGTTTACCTTGTCTGGTTAAATAAGTATTTTCATTGCCGGTAAAATAAAAAAATGACATCCTAATCGCTGGACTCATAAACAAATATTTATTAGGCTTGTTAGCAATTGTCATATTTGATCCGTGAGGCGGAATCTTAACTAAAAGCTCAGCTTTTTCCAAAACATCAAAAATATTAGCAATCGTCAAACGATTAATATTAAATTTATCCGCCAGGGTGCTTAAACTTGTCACGTCATTTTCAGCTATCGCGAATATTATCCTTTTTACAGCTCCGAGCGTATCTTGATCAAAGCTGCCTAAAATTGGCATATCTTGTTTAATAATTTTATCAAGCAGTAAAGATATATTATTGTAAATGGAAATTTCATCCGGCATTACCAGGGCAAAGGGAAATGTTCCGTATGATAAATATTTTTTAATATCATTCCTATCTATTTTCGACCAATATCCATTAATTTGACCTTCCAGGGCGGAAAGATTATTATAAACATCTTCAGCAGTTTCCGAGAAATAAATCGCTTGCCTGATTTTATCCTTTAATCCTGGCGTCGGATAAATTTTATTTTTAATCATCTGATACTCGCCAAAGCACATCGGGGTCATCGGTTCAAAAATTGCTCGTCGAGCGATGTTGGGCGTTGACTGCAAAACAATTGCCGAAGATCCGGTTGAACAGAAAAAAATATTACTGGTTCTCTCGAATAAAGATTTTAGCGTAATCGCCCACTTAGGATCTGTTTGAACTTCATCAAAAAATATTAGTATCGGTTTCTTAACACTTTCTAAATTTTCACCAATTATTTTTTCGTAAGCCGACATAATCTCGTTTATGCCGACATCGAAATAATTTCTTAAATCCTCTACCGATAAAAAAAGAACTTGGAGATCCCTCTTTTTAAATTCCGAGCAAATTTGAGCCATAAGAGTCGTTTTTCCAACACCTCTGAATCCGGGGATAACCACCATTCTGTTAGGTGATTTTTTATTCAGAAAATCACTTATATATTTTTGTAATTTCACATATAAAAAACGCTGGGGATATCTTTCCCCGTTTAAACTGTGCGTAAAATGCTTTAACCGATCGTCGGTGGTTAAAATTTGCTTCTGCAAATATTGTATTAAATCTTGATTCATATATATTAAGTTATACTACAATCGTATGTTTGTAGTATATTATACATTGCAGGTGTTGTCAAATAACACTTTATCATCTAATTATAGGCAAATTATAAGCCATTCTCTTGTTTTACTGCCTCCCCTTTTGTCATTCCCGCATTTTGCCCCCTTTTAACAAAGGGGGTTAGGGGGATTTTCCTATAAATTGACTTAAATTTTCTTTAATATTCACTGCGTTTAGTCAGTTTTATTTCTTCGGTTATAATCCTTAATTATTTTCTCGCGTTCGGCCGGACTGATTCCGCACTCGTCACAGCGATACACCTCACAGAGCATTGAAAACCCGCCATCAGGCAGCACGATTCTTTTGTCGCATTTAGAGCAATAAGTCGGTTTAAATTCCGGCGGGTTTGGCAAACCTTCAAAATTATACTCATTGGTGCCATACCAGACATACATCTCAAGCTCATGCGCAAAATCTTTATAGCACTCCTCGCAGGTTTTCCAGTCACCGCCATGATTTTCCGTGTGGTGGTACCCGCACAATGTAAAACGCCGATGATTTCTGGAACAATGTTTTCTGGAATATGAAAATAAAACATAATCTCCCTCGTCGTTGCAAATCCAATTACCACAGCATTCTGTTTTATATCTTGGTTTCTTTTTTTTGCCGCAAAGACCGCATTTAGGATTTCCCGAATTTTTTTCTTTTTTAACTATTTTTTTTAGCATATAGATGTTATTTAATAAATTTAAAAATATTTGCCATGGCGACGGCACTCTCCTCATCCAAGTTTTTCATCTTCTCCAAAATCTCCCCAGGCTTACGCAAAACCACTTCTCCGCCCTTGCCCGGATTTTTCACCGATAAATCAAAGGTTTTCTGATTAATGTTTTTAACATCCAGGCTCCACAAATTTTCGCTATTTGCTTTGGTCTTTTGCAAATTCACAAATTCGGCTAAATCCGCTTCGCTTCAGACCTACAGAGTTGGATTAACAACTCTACCTAGGAATAAAATGTTTCCGGTATCTTTTTCTTGAATCAAGAATATGAATGGGTGGTCTGCTTTGAATACATTTCTCGGCATAGCACTTCCAATCATTCCAGAAACAGCAGTTGCGGCCGCTGCTTCTGTTCCTTTTTCATCAACTTTGACATAAGCTTGATGAATTACAAAATCAATCCAAATTTTTTCTGTTGTAGTCATTCCTGAAAAATCTGCCGAAGATAGATCAAATGCGGTTGGCATTCCCAAAGCTTTCAGATTTTCATTCAAAGTATATTTTGTGTCAAATTCAAATTTCGGAAGGTAGATTGCATCTAATTTTGTTTCTTGCATTTGGCTCTTATATTCAGAAAGTTTTTCTGCTGTTAAAGCTGGTTCAATACTATCAAGATTTTCTGTGGGTAAAAGAATTAACATAGAAATTTTCCCGCCCTTATAGGGCAGTTCTAGAATTTGCAAATCTTCTAAATCAGAATAATTAAATCTTGCTTTTTTTGGTTTCATATACATCATCGGAGTTTTTACAACATTGCTGGGAGTTATTTTAAAATCCTGTTCACGCGTATTAGATTTATCAAATTCCCATTCCCAGGTTCCCTTAAAATAGATGGCATTTGTGAGAACTAATCTTGTCAATGAATTTAAAACTCCTGACGGAATTAAATCTTTAATTTTATTATTTGTCTGTTCTTCAATAAAACTATTGATTGTTTGTCTTGATTTTTCGGTTTCTTTGGCGAAATCCAAATTTGCTGCTTTTCCACCATAATATTTTTCAACCCTATTTGTATAATCTTCAAGAAGAGGATAATTTTGTTGAACCCATAGAGCATTTCCAGTTCTCAATTCGTAATCTTTAGCTCCTTTATTAATTTTATTATAAATTGCAGCAAAATTTGGTCTTAATGTACTGATTTCCGGGAAATGAAAAACGGATTTCATTTCATCTGCCGTTTGTCCTTTTGCACCTTCATAGGTCATTGTAAGAGCGGCGGAAATGCTGTAAGGAGAATAGAAAATATTTCCGCTTTCGGATTTTTTCAATTCAGAATATAAATTAAAAGTAAATTTGTTATTTGCATTAACTACTTCTTGAACGCCTTGCGATGTAGAACCTGTATCATCTGCTTTTGGTGGTTGCTTTGGTTCATATGGAAAAAGAAACAATGCTGCCGCAGTAGCTATACCTGCAAATAGAATTATTCCCCCAGTTAGTAAAAATTTTTTGCTCATAATTTATTGTCCTATTAGTTAGTTATTTTTTGACTGCGACCTTTAATTATAGTTACCCATTTTATTTTAGCAAAGATCGTTAAAATTAGGAAAGAACGGGTTCCTTGTTGTTGTGTGCGCACGGGTGGGTTGGGGTAAGGGCAACATCCTTTTAGGCGGCGCATTTCGCTTTGCGAAATACGAAATTTGGCGGTGGCGGAAAAATCGGAATCGGAAAGCGAGGGCGGGCAAAAAACTGATTTTTGATTTTGTCCGTCCGTTTGATTTTGTGCCGAAATATACGGAAAAATGCAAGCGAAAGCAAACAAACTGCCCGCAAAATTCGCAATGTTTCACTTGGTCGCAATTACTGAACGAAGCTCGAACCTTTTTTGAACGAAAAATGCTTGATTAGCTCCGCTCCGAGTTTCCGCCCGCCGAAACTCGGCGAGCAAAGCAAAACAATTTTCTTTCAATTTTTTATCGCCCGTCCGCCAAATTTTTCTTAAAAGGAATTGAAAATTGTTTTGCTTTGATGTTTGGCTTAACGCCAAACGGTGGAAACGCTTCGCTACGGCTCGGGCGTGGCGGAATTCCTCCCCCCAACCCCAGTATGAGAGAAAGTACTCTACTGGGATTTTTGTTTTCTTGGTAGAATGCGCAGAGACGAGGTGGCATTACTTACCCTGACCCTGTCGCCCTGAGCTTGTCGAAGGGAAAGACTC
>JAHJXD010000023.1 GCA_018827685.1 Patescibacteria group bacterium | reverse complement strand
AGTTTTTTAGCTAATTTTAATATGATTTTACCAATAAACAAATGATATACTGGTTTTGATAAATAAAACGCGGGATAATGCAACAAATGTTGAATAATTTTTAACAAAGTTGGTTCAGGCAGTTTGTTGTTTAACTCTTTTATTTTTTTACTAATCTCATTGTCGTTGGTAATTAAAGCTCCGCCGCGAACACAAGAAATAATTTTATCAGAGCCAAAGCTTAACATGCCAATATTACCAAATGTTCCGGTAAGTTTGCCATGATAGCGCGCGCCAAGAGAATGCGCGCAATCTTCAATAATTTTTAAATTATGTTGCTTGGCAATTGCTAAAATTTCATCAAGTTTGGCAGGCAAGCCAAAAGTATGCTGAATAATTAAAATTTTTGTTTTAGCGGTAATTTTTTTAACCAAATCAACCGGGTCAATGTTAAAATCCTCGCCGATATCAACAAAAATTGGTTTGGCGCCTGTCCAATTTATAGCATTAGCCACAACCACGCAAGTATAAGCTTGAACTAAAACTTCTACTCTATCCCCTGCCCCCAAAACTTTTAAAGCAAAATGAAGCGCGGATCGTCCGCTGTCAAAAACATTGCAAAATTTAACATCAAAAAATTTTTGTAATTTTTTTTCAACAATTGCCGGGTATTTTCCGTTTTGCCAAGACAACCAGCGCCAAGGCAAACATAAATATTTCAAAGCTATCAATGTGTCGCGACCTGTTAAATTCGGAGAAAAAGAGGTAAAAATTGTTTTATTAAAAATATACATAAATACAAGATACCAATATTGGTATTTTTAATTGCGGCAAACGATTTTCAATTAAAATTAAATATTTATTATTTTTGAATTGTTGAAAAATTGCTAATAATTTATTTGGATTAAATTCAACTTTAACAGAAATATTTTTATTATTTTTAACGCCCTTTTTTAATGGTTCGACTGAATCAGGTGAAATAATTATTAATTCATTAGCGACTTGAGCAATGGCTTGACCGATTTTTTCATGCCAATATTGACTTTTTTTGCCTAACTCCAGCATACCTCTGGTTATAACTATTTTATTCCAATCGTCTTGATACTCGTCTAAAATTTTTAAAGCGGTTAAAAACCCCTGCGGATTGGCATTATAACTGTCGTCAATAATTAAACTTTCGCCATAATTATAAATTTGTAAAGTTTTAGGCGGCAACTTTAGCTTAGCGCATTGCTTAATAATATCTTCGTCTTTAATGTTTAAAAATAATCCAGCAAGAATTGTCGGCGCGATATTTAAGCTATTATGCCTGCCAATTATTGGCGCTGATATTTTTAGTTTTTTAAGGAAAATCCCCCCGCCCGCCTTTGTCAATGGGGAAAAATTGTCTTTTATCTCAACAATAAAATTTATTCCTCGATTATCACTAACAATCTCTTTAACAAAACAATCAGGATTAAATTTTCTATTTTCGCCAAAAGTTTTTACTGGGCTTACAACATTTTGTAAATACTGCCGGCAATATTCATTATCAGAATTAGTAATTGCCAAGCCGTCTGCCGGCAAGCTGTCAAGTAATTCATATTTGGCCAACTGAATATTTTTCAAACTGCCAAACAATGATAAATGTTGTTCATTGATGGCTGTTAAAATTCCAATTTTCGGTTTGACTAATTTACAGATTGTTTTAATTTCGCCTCTTTTATATGCTCCCATTTCAACTATAAAAATATCAATTTTACTAAAATCAGTTTTTAAAATAAATTTGGCAATGCCGATGTCAGTGTTAATATTCGCCGGCGTTTTAATTACGCGATATTTAATAGTCAAAATTTGTTCTAGAAAATCTTTTACCGTTGTCTTGCCATAACTGCCTGTTATACCAATAATTAATAAATTTTTTTGTCGTTCAAGCTTATTTTTCGCTTTTTTAAAATAAATAATTTTAATTAATTTAGTTGGCGGTTTGGCAATGATAACCATGCTTGAGAGAATCAACCAACGGCAAGCTAATAATAAAAAAACAAAATTAGAGTTTATTAGCAAGACAAATAAACATACTTCAACAATAAGAGAAGAAATAATAATAATAGTTGATTTTAAAGTAATTTTGGGTCGTTCTAATCTTCGTTGGTTGAATTTAATCGCATTGCGCGCTAAA
Organism: Patescibacteria group bacterium; assembly: GCA_018827685.1. Classification (GTDB taxonomy): domain Bacteria; phylum Patescibacteriota; class Patescibacteriia; order Patescibacteriales; family GWC2-42-12; genus JACPHD01. The sequence continues at coordinate 3,880 of JAHJXD010000023.1, read as the reverse complement.
TCAATAGCAAACATTAACATTAAGATAAGATATAATAACTTAATATTAGCGATTAACAGAAAAAAAACAACAAGACAAATTATTGACCTCCAGCAAACAGAATAACTAAGTAAAAATTTTCTGCCGCTTATGGTTGATAAAAAATCTCTAAAACGATCCCATCGGTATTCTTTTAACTGCCAAAAATAACAAAACGCGCCATAATCAACCAAAGCGCTTGCTATCCAGAGAGAGAAAATTAAAATAGTTAAAAATAGCATATTAGCGAAAAAATTTTAGATAAAAATTTACCGAAATTTGGAAATTTATGCTCAATATGGCATTGGGCCACAGTCCCTTATAATTTTATAAAAATCATCTGGTTGGCTAATGTGCAAACCATGCCGACCGTTTGGTATTATTTTTAGTTTAGAATTTTTAATTAATTTAGCCAATTTTTTCCCAGCTTTTAATGATACATAGTTATCTTTACCACCCCAAATAATAAGAACCGGCAAATCAATTTTACTTAACTGATCAGTTACATCTTGACGAATAATTTTTTTAAAAATTTCTCGTTTGATACCAGAGGTGTTGTTATAATCCGGAGAATCGGCCAAGCGGTATAAAATTTTTTTCGCTTTGGTTTTAAAGGAAAAATTTCCCTTCCCCAATTTGTCAAAAGGGAAAAGTTGAAAAAAAATTTTACCAAAGCTAGCCATAAAGCCAAATATAAATCTTTTTAAATTATGTTTAGGCCGCGAAAGAGTTGGTCCGCTTAATATTAATTGACTAATTAATTCTGGATTATTAGCCGCTAAATAAGCCGCGACTTGGCCGCCAAAAGAATGCCCTAAAAGAATTGGTTTAATTAAATTTAAACTTTTAATTTTTTGAGCGACAAAATCAGCATACTCTTTCACTCCCCAAATCTTATCAGGACAAGGCTCATTACCAAAACAAGGCAATTCTAAACAAATTACCTCATAATCTTTTCGCGCTATATTAATAAAATCCTGCCATGTTTTTTTTGTTCCATCCCAACCCGGCAGGATTAATAACTGATTGGTGGGATTTTTTAGCATAGTAATTATGTTTTATTTTTTTCTAATTATTTTTATTTTGCCTGGCAAATATTTTCTAAGAACTTTTGGAACAACAATACTGCCATCAGCTTGTTGATTATTTTCTAATATGGCGATTAAAATGCGTGGTGAAGCGATTGCTGTGTTATTTAATGTATGGACAAATAATTTTTGTCCATCTTTTTGCTGATATTTTATATTAAGCCGTCGCGCTTGCCAATCGCCTAAATTGGATGAAGAATGCGTTTCGCCATAGCTATTACGGCTAGGCATCCATGATTCAAGGTCAAACATGCGATACTTGCCTGCTCCCATGTCGCCTGTGCAAATATCCAAAATACGATAAGGTATTTCCATGTCTTTTAATATTTCTTCTGATATAGCGGTAATTTCCTGATGTAGTTTTTCTGATTCTTTATAATCGTTTTTACAAAAAATTACTTGCTCAATTTTCATAAATTCATGAATGCGATAAATCCCCCTAGTGTCTTTGCCATAACTGCCAATTTCCGAGCGGTAGCATTGGGAAAAGCCGCAATATTTTTTAGGCAATTCTGTTTCATTTAAAATTTCATCGGCATGATAAGCTAAAATTGACGGCTCAGAAGTGCCAACCAAATATTTATTTTCCGCAACATTACTGCCATCGGCCAGCTTGCCAGAATTAATGATTTGATAAATATCATCCTTGCCAAAAGGAAAATGACCAGAGCCGTACATTGCAAATTCGCGGATAATTGTCGGTGGAATAAAAGGTTTAAAGCCATTTTTAACCATTTTTTCCATAGCAAACATCATTAACCCTAAATGAAGCAAAACACCTTCATTTTTTAAATAATAGCCGCGATAACCGCCGACTTTTGCTCCTTTTTCAACATCCAAAATATCCAAATTTTTGCCAAGTTCCAGATGATCTTTGATTGGAAAGGCGAATTTTTTTATTTTACCCCATTTCTTTACCTCAACATTGTCGGTCTCATCTTGGCCTAAGGGCGCGTCAGAACAAGGAATTTGCGGCGTTTGCCACATTAATTCCTTATATTTTTCATCAACTAATTTAAATTCAGTTTCTATTTCAATAATTTTTTCTTTAATAGCCTTTCCTCGCTTGATCTGTTCATCGGTTGGTCTGTTTTTTTTACCAGCCTCAGCCAACTCATTTTTCTGCGTTCGCAAACTGTCAATTTCGCCTTGCAGTTTTTTTCTATTCTCGTCAACCTTCAAAAGTTCGTTAACATCAATTTTTAAATTTTTATTTTTCACCGCTTGTTTTACTATATCAACATTAGCGCGGATAAATTTTATGTCCAGCATAGAATAAATTTATAGCTTTTTTTATTTTTTATTAACAATTGCATCTATAACTCTGATAAATGCGCCGCAAATAGCCCCTGAAAAAGATAAAGCCACGCATAAAAGAAAATATTTATTATCAAATTTTATATAACCAAACAAAGCAAAAAGCCCTAAACCAACCATTGAATGTATAAACCAAACACTGCTTAATGTTTTTCTAATTGCATTGTTTTGCATATTTTTTTATTTAACATCTAAGATTTCGTAAATTACGTTACCGCGAGGCGTGTTGGCTGTTATTTTTTCACCTTTCTTTTTTCCGATAAAAGCTACGCCTAAAGGCGATTCGTTAGAAATTTTACCTTCACTCGGGTTAGCTTCGTTAAAACTTACAATGGTAAATTCTTTAGTTTTACCTTCAGTCGCGGCAGTTACTTTTGAGCCCATGCCAACCTTATTTTTATCGCCGCTGTTTTGCACTACTGTAACATTTTTTAGTAAAGCCATTAATTCGCCAATTCGTCCATCATTAAAAGCTTGTTCGTCTTTAGCTTCAGCGTACTCGGCATTTTCGCTTAAATCTCCCAATTCTTTAGCCACTTCAATACGACTGGCGATTTCCAGCCTTTTAACGTTAATTCTTTCATCAAATTCTTTTTTTAATTTATCATAGCCTTCTTGGGAAATAATTTGATCAGGCATAATTTTGATTTAAAAAATAATATAATATAATGAACTCATTTCGGGTTATCTGTATTTTTATCTAAAGTAAGCTGTAAAAAATATTTATTTTTGAAGCGAGGACTGTTTGAGCGTAGCGAGTTCCGTAGCGAGAAAATAAATATTTTCTACAGCTTACAGAATAAGCCCAATATGAGTTCAATAATTTATAATATACAGGATATTTAAAATTAGTGCAAGAAAAATTAAAAATTATCTTGCTATATTTGCTTTTAACTTTAAATTTTCCATAATAGCAATAACAATTATTAAATATCCTATTCCTATCGGATGATTAACATATGGACTAAAAATATTTACAGCCATTATAACTATTAAACCAGTGATTAAAGATAAAGAAAAGTACGAGTTAATTTTAATGCCATTAAAAATAATTTTAGCAAATAAAAATAAATAAACTAATAGTCCTATAAAACCTAACTTTAGCCAAATATCTAACCAGCCCCATTCAAAAGCATAAGTTGTATATACCCCATTAGGGATAGAGGCTAAAACGCGTGGATCATTAGTTTTATAAGTTACAGTAGTACCAAAGCCTTGGCCTAAGATTGGCGCAGTTTTAATTTTTTGCCACAATGGAGATAACAGCTGCCACCTTGAAGAAACACCTGCTTCATTAGCAATTTGAGTGGCTCTTTCACTTAATAAGCTTGTAGTGGCAAAATCGCCGGATGGCGCAGGATAAGGAAATTTTATAATAAAGAAAGTTAAAGCTAAACTTAAAGCAATGGCGAATATAATCATTGAATTAAAAATAATAAATTTTTTTAAATTAATTT
>JAHJXD010000022.1 GCA_018827685.1 Patescibacteria group bacterium | reverse complement strand
TTAACATTATTAAGAGGATTTTTTTCTTTAATGATCAAAATTTCTAAAAAAATAATTCAGTTTATAAATGCGCCCTTATTTTATTTAGAACAAAACGAATGTGAAAAATTTAATGATTGCAAATTATTAGCTAAAGTTTTATACAATCAACCACCAAATTCTGATCGTTATTTAGAATATCCTTGGATGTTAGAAAATATTAAAATTATCAGCGGTAAAATTTTAGACGTAGGATCAACGGCTAGTGATATGTTGTATAATTTTTTACCAAAAGAAGTAGAAATAAATAGTATTGATTTAAATAATAAAGAAATAAAAAATAACGCTATTAAATTTTCAATCGGCGATATCCGCCAAACAATTTATCCTGAAAATAATTTTGATGTAATTACCTGCATATCAACCTTGGAACACATAGGAGTGGCTGGACGGTACAACAGCGATGACGATCAAAATGGCGATATCAAAGCAATGTTAGAGATGAAACGAATTTTAAAGCCCAATGGATTTTTATTAATAACTATACCTTATGGCCTGCGCGATGTTTTACCTATAAATAAATTATATAACAAAGAACGTCTAGAAATTTTATTAAAAGATTTTTCTTCAGTAACAATAGAATATAAAAAATACTTTAAAAAATTTAATCTTTGGCTGAATACTAATGAAATTGAAGCTGCTAAAACTGATATGATCAAAGACCAATGGTACTCCATTGCTTTTATAAAAGCTAAAAAATAAATTTTATGAAATTAGCCCCAATCGCTTTATTTGTCTATAATAGACTATGGCACACTCAACAGACAATTGAAGCTTTACAAAAAAATATTTTAGCCCCAGAAAGCGATTTAATCGTATTTTCCGATGGACCAAAAGATTTCTCCGAAAGCAAAGCCTCTGTTTTAGCGATACGAGAATATTTAAAAACTATAACGGGTTTTAAAAGTATTAAAATTATTGCCAGAGAAAAAAATAATGGATTAGCTCAATCAATTATTACTGGTGTTAGTGAAATTATTAATCAATATGGCAAAATAATTGTTTTAGAGGATGATATGATTAGTTCTCAATATTTTTTACAATATATGAACGAGGCTCTTGATTTTTACGAGACAGAAGACCAAGTAATAAGTATCCATGCCTATATTTACCCAGTTAAAAAAACTCTGCCTGAAACATATTTTTTAAAAGGGGCTGATTGTTGGGGTTGGGCAACATGGAAACGAGGCTGGAATTTATTTGAGCCTGACGGTCAAAAATTATTAAAAGAATTGGAAACTAAAAAGCTAACTAAAGAATTTGATTTTTCTGAATCATATCCATACACTAACATGTTACGCGATCAGATTGCTGGTAAAAATAATTCTTGGGCAATTAGATGGTATGCCTCAGCTTTTTTGAAAAATAAATTAACACTTTATTCCTGCAAATCTTTAATTGACAATATTGGTCTTGATGGCAGTGGCACTCATTGTAGCAAAACAAATAAAGTTGCTAATAAAAACGATGTTAAAAATATTAAAATTGAAGTAAAAAAAATTGAAATTAAAGAAAATAATGAAACTCGCTCAATTATTGTTAATTATTTTAAGAATCAAAACAATGTAGTAATTAAAATTTTAAAATATTTAAAAAACATAAAGCATGCATTCAAAAATTAAAAAAATTATTAAAAACCTTACTCCACCAGTAATATTAAATTTTTATTTTAATTTTCTCAATCCCTATGGTTTTAAAAATGAATATCTAAATTGGCAAACAGCTCAAAATTTTTCTTCTGGTTATGATAGCGAAATTATATTAAATAAAACCAAAAATGCCTTACTTAAAATTAAAAACAACGAGGCTACTTATGAACGTGATTCAGTTTTATTTGATAAAATACAATACTCTTGGCCACTTCTCGCTTCTTTACTTTATGTAGCTTCAGCTAATAACAATCATTTAAATTTACTTGATTTTGGCGGATCTTTAGGCAGTACTTACTATCAAAATAGAAATTTTTTAAAATCATTAAAAGGATTGACTTGGAACATAGTTGAGCAACCAACCATAGCACAATGCGGTCAAGAAAATTTTACTGATAGGCCATTAAAATTCTATAGCCAAATAAATAAATGTCTAGCAGAAAATTCAATAATAGTTGCTTTATTTTCAGCGTCATTACAATATTTATCAGAGCCTTATAAAATTTTAGACGAACTATTTAAAAATAAAATAAGATATATTTTACTTGATCGTTTAACAGTTAATGATCAACGGGATTTAATAACTGTGCAAAATGTCAATCCAATTATTTATAAAGCCAGCTATCCATTGTGGATTTTTAAGGAAAAAAATATTTTAGATTATTTCATTAAAAATAATTATGAACTAATAACTGATTTTGATTCTTTAGGCGGAGATTTTGTAATTCAAAAAATTGGCATTCGTGGCAACCATAAAGGATATTTATTTAAATTTAAAAACAATGTATAATTTTTGCACCCTTTTTGATCGCAATTACTTTTATAAAGGCTTAACAATGTATAATTCTTTAATTGCTAATTGTACTGAAGATTTTAATCTTTGGGTCTTGTGTATGGATGATTTAACCTTTGAACTTTTGGAAAAAATGAATTTGCCAAAGATTAAATTGATTACCTTAAAAGAATTTGAAAGTCCAGTATTATTAAAAATAAAAAAAGGACGAGACGTGGCAGAATATTCTTGGACTTGCGCTTCTAATTTTATTTGGTTTCTGCTTCAGAAAAATAAAGAATTAGAAATGATAATTTATTTAGATGCTGATTTATATTTTTTTAATGATCCGAAAATTTTGATTAAAGAATTAAAAGATAAAGATGTGATGATTACCGAACATCGTTATACTAAAAAATATAATCAATTACTTGTTAGCGGTAAGTATTGCATTCAATTTATTATTTTCAAAAACAATCCTAACGGACTAACGATCCTTGATTGGTGGCGCCAAGCTTGTCTTGATTGGTGCTTTGGTTACTTAAACAATAACCGTTTTGGTGATCAAAAATATTTGGATGATTGGTTGACTCGTTTTAAAAGCGTCCATGAATTACAACATTTAGGCGGCGGAATAGCCCCTTGGAATATTCAACAATATGATTTTACTATTAAAAATAATAAAATTCTTGGTAATGTTAAAAAGAAAAATGATAATTGGCCTGTAATTTTTTATCATTTTCATAGCTTTTGTTTAATATCACCTACTAAATATTTTCCAATCCGTGGCTATGATCTTGCTAAAAATGCGCAAACAATTATTTACGAGCCTTATTTTAAATCATTGCAAAAAAACATTAAATTTGTTAAAAATTTTTCTCATAATTTTAATTTTGGTTTTAAATCCATATCAATCAAAGAAAGACTGGTCTCATGGTTTTCCCGCTTTGGTTTTATGAAATTAATTATTAGATTTTATAAATTAGTTAAAAGCAAACTATATGATCAAAAAAATAAAAGTTAAAAATTCTGGGATTATTAAATTACAGTCTTTTAACGATTTTCCTGATGGCAATTTAATTATTGGGGAATCAAAAAAAAATGTTCCATTTGATATTAAGAGAATTTATTATATCAACAATCTTTTTAATAAAAAGGCTAAACGTGGTCATCATGCTCATAAAAAACTAGAGCAAATCATTTTTTGTATAAACGGTAGCTTTGTTTTAAATTTAAATGATGGTCAAATTAAACAAAAGATTCTATTAAATAATCCTTGCTATGGCATTCGTTTAGGTCCACTACTTTGGCACGTCATGGAAAAATTTTCTCCCGACTGCGTAATTTTAGTTTTAGCTGATAATTATTATAAAGAAAGCGACTATAT
>JAHJXD010000021.1 GCA_018827685.1 Patescibacteria group bacterium | reverse complement strand
CTTTACAAAATTTATCAACAGAAAAAAGGTCGAGAAAACATTAATTCAACTAACAAATTGAACCCTTCTTTAGTGTCATTTTCCAGGATGGATAAAAAAGAGGTTTTGGTGTCATGATTAAATGATTTGACACGGAAATTTTAAATTAATAAAGTATCAATTATGTTCGTGGAGTTGCACAATAATATTTCAGCAACAAAAGATGAAAAAATTATGATTCACATTGATACTTGCTCCGCATAACTCATTGAATTTTTTCCACTTCGTGCATATTTTTTACCAAGCAATTATCGCATTTAGCGCATTTTTTGTTCTCAAAATCGCCAAAATAATCCAAAATATATTTTTGCCTGCAACCAAAATGATAAATATAATTCTCCATCAAATCTAATTTATTATAAGCATGTTTCAATTTATATTTTAAAGCCGCGAAATTCAACTTAACACCAGCGCCGTCCGCGCGCTTTACAATTTTCAATTCTGTGCCGCGAAACGGCGGAAGATATTCCAATAAATTCAAATTTGACAATTTTTTAATCAAACGCAATAAAGTGTCTTTTTTTATTTGTAAAATATCAGCCACTTCGTCTAAATTAGCATACCAGCCAGATATAAGTTCTTGCTCATATTTATCAAACAACCGCTCTAGTGTTTCCCGCTGGCTTTTGCTTTTTGCAGTCAAGGCGTTGCGAGTTGCGAGTTGCGAGTTGCGAGTCTTTAAATACGCGTGGCCCGCGCGGTCGTGCGAGCGCGTTACATAACCTTCGCGCTCTAAAATTTTTATAGCCGTGCCCACGGCCATTTCCGACAACTTGCCAGACAACATCTCGGAAATTTTAGCGTAAGTGATTAAAACCGTATCAGATTCCATGTCATGAGCATTATCTAAAGGATAACTTTTTACAATCTCATAAATTGCTAAAATCATTTCTGGAGGCGGATTATCGCCTTTAATAAAAAATTCTTGAAGATAACGATCGCGCGGACTGTATAATAATAAACAAAAACTTTGCCTGCCATCGCGACCGGCTCGGCCGGCTTCCTGATAATAAGCTTCAATCGTACCCGGCATGTCGTAGTGAATTACAAATCTGATATCCGGCTTATCAATTCCTAGCCCGAAAGCGTTAGTGGCCACGATAACTTTAGCTTTGCCTTTCATAAAATTCTCCTGCACCCATTTTCGATCTTGCGTATTCATGCCCGCATGATAACTAACAGCTTCAATATTATTGCTTAATAGCGTCTGGAGTAGTTGGTCAGCGCGTGAACGGGTGCCAACATAAATTATGCCAGAGCTGTCCGGCGCGCTCGAAATCGCATCTAAAACAAATTGCGGTTTGCGCGAATCCTGCGTGTTTATTACGCCAAATTGCAAATTAGGCCGGGCAAAACCAGTAATTACCAAATTCGGATTTGCCAGTCCCAGCTGTTTAATAATATCTTCCCGGACTTCCAAAGTCGCCGTGGCAGTAAATGCTGCAACCGTCGGCTTGCCCAAAAGTTCAATCGCGTTTTTCAATTTAATATAGCTGGGCCGGAAATCATGCCCCCATTGACTGATGCAATGCGCTTCGTCAATCGTGAACAGACTTACTTTTATTTCTTTTAAAGCGATCATAAATTCAACGCTATAAAATCTTTCCGGCGCGATATAAAGCAGTTTATATCGCCCTTGTTTAACAGCTTGTATCCGATTAGCGGTTTCAGCCCGGTTGATGGAAGAATTTATAAACGTTGACGGTATTCCGACTTTATGTAAACCATCAACCTGGTCTTTCATTAAAGCGATTAAAGGAGAAACAACTAAAGTAACGCCATCTAAAACCAAAGCTGGTAATTGATAACATAAAGACTTGCCGCCGCCGGTCGGCATAATCACTACAGTAGAAATGCCGGCCAAAATATTATCAATTACTTTTTCCTGCCCTGGTCGAAATGAATTAAAGCCGTAATGGATTTTTAAGAGTTCGGGAAGTTGTTGTTTTTGATTATTCATGTCTTTTTTTATAAATCTCCAGCGTATTTTTAAACGCCATGGCGATGGTTAGCGGTCCGACACCGCCCGGCACCGGCGTAATATAGCTAACTTTATTTTTTACATCGTCAAAATCAACATCGCCCACGACTTTATCGCCTAATTTAAAAATGCCTATATCTATAATGACCGCGTCTTTTTTTATCATGTCTTTTTTTATAAACTTCGGCTTGCCCGCGGCCGTGATTAAAACATCGGCTTGACTGGTATGCTCGGCTAATTTTTTATTATCCGCTTTCACAACTTCTATAATCGCGCCTTGGCATTTTAAAACATGAGCTAAAGCGCGGCCAAAAATATCTGAATTAGAAATTATTACCACCTGCTTATTTTTTATTTCATAATCAATGCTCCTTAGCATTTCTAAAACCACGGCCAAGACCGGCGGCATCAGGCCGGAAAAATCACAACTTTTTAATAATTTTTCCAAATTATCTGGCTGAAAGCCATCTACGTCTTTGGCCGGATCAAGCGCCATAATAATCGTATCCGTATCAATCCCAACCGGCAATGGCAATTGCACTAAAATTGCGTCAATAGTTTTATCTTCATTCAAACATTTTATCATCTGTAAAATTTCCTGCTCACTAATATCCTCCGCGCATTTATATAAATGCGTATCAATGCCGACTTTTTTTGCTTCTATTTCTTTTAAGCGGACATAAAGTTTAGAATCCGGCCGCTCGCCAATTAAAATAATCGCCAGATTCGGCCTGGTGATATTATGAATATTTTTATTAAAGCTGGTAATTTCCTTAACAATCTGGTCTTTAATTTTTTCGGCTAAAATTCTGCCGTCAATAATTTTAGACATAACTTAAAAATTATATACTCGGAATCGGAAATTCCAAACACATATTTTTTACTTGCTTTTTAATATTTTCCAGCATCTCCGGCTCTTCTCTTTGCTCAATCGCCGCGTTTATCCAAACAACAATTTTTTTAATTTCTTCTTGTTTCATGCCGCGCGTGGTAATGGCCGGGGTGCCGAAGCGCACGCCAGACGGATTCATTGGCGGATTCGGATCATTCGGGATAGTAGAACGGGAAACTGAAATGCCGCATTTATCTAAAATTATTTCCGCTTCTTTGCCAGAAAGCCCTTTGCTGGTCATGTCAACCACCATTAAATGATTATCCGTGCCGCCAGAAATTATTTTATAGCCTAGTTTAATAAATTCTTCGGCCATTAATTTGGCGTTGGCAATTACTTGTTTGGCATATATTTTGAAACCAGGCTGAAGCGCTTCGCCGAAGCAAACAGCTTTGGCCGCAGTAATATGGTCATGCGGTCCGCCCTGCATACCTGGGAAAACCGCTCTATCAACCTGCTTGGCAAATTGTTCTTTGCACATTATCATAGCGCCACGCGGGCCGCGTAAAGTTTTATGAGTGGTAGTGGAAACTACATCAAAAATCGGCGTTGGATTATTCATTTCGCGGGCCGCGATTAAACCTGCCGTGTGTGCGATGTCGGCGAAAGTAAAAGCTCCAACTTCGTCCGCAATCTCTTTAAATTTTTGCCACTCAATTTCGCGCGAATAAGCGCTATAACCGGCCACAATCATTTTTGGCTTTTCGCGCAAGGCAATTTCTCTAACTTTTTCCATATTGATTTGACCGGTCGTAATATCAACTTCATATTGCGTAAAATCATATAGCATGCCGGAAAAATTCACTGGATGGCCATGCGACAGATGCCCTCCATGGTCTAACCTTAAGCCAAGCACCTTGTCCCCAGGTTTTAAAAACGCCATATACACGGCCGCATTGGCTGGTGAACCAGACAAAGGTTGAACATTTACATGTTCAGCTGAAAATAATTTTTTTGCCCGTTCTACGGCAATGGTTTCCACTTCATCTACAAACTGATTGCCGCCATAATAGCGATGGCCGGGAAAACCTTCCGAATATTTATTAGTTAACACCGTGGCCATAGCTTCCAAAATTGCTTTAGAAACATAATTTTCTGAAGCAATTAATTCCATTTCCTCAACCTGCCTAACCGTTTCCCTCTGAACTATGGCCATAACTTCTCCGTCTTGTTCACTTAAATTTTTATAATTCAACATAGATTAAAAAATTATCGTTCGTGATTTTTTTGTTTAAAAAAATTTATAATATCCTGATCTCCAATTAAACATTTTTTACCATCCCAAAGAAAAGGCACGCCGATTGAATTAGTTGGCAGCCCGCAAATTTTTGCCTTGGCTTCAAGCTCTTTAGCATTGCTTTGATTATAATAAATCTCTTTTTGAACAAAAGAAATTTTGTTTTTGATATTATTTTCTTCAATGTATTTTTCCACAATCTTACAATGCGGGCAAGCGTCACCATAAAAAAGAACGATTTGGCTTGTCAATTGATTTCCCGTTGTTGTCTGATTTGTTAATGTTTGTTTTTTATCTTTTTCTTGCGAAAACGCAAAAAATGAAAAAATTAAAATAGCAATAAATAAAGTTGTGGAAATAATAATGTTTTTGTTCATAATATTGAGTTCTTACAACTTACAATTTAATTATAGCCGATTATTAATTATTTTGTAAGTGGAGGCTCAGCCTTGTCTTTTTAATGGTTATTAGATAAGATAATTTTATGATAATATTGGGTATTGAAACTTCTTGCGATGAGACTGCTGTCTCGGTGGCACGCGGCGCTGGCAATAACGTGAAAGCACTGTCCAATGTGGTGGCGTCGCAAATTGAGATACATAAAAAATATGGCGGCGTGGTGCCTGAAGTAGCGGCGCGCGAGCATGTTTTAAATATTTTACCAGTGGTGAATGAGGCGTTAATAAAAGCAGACCTTGCCTCAACCATTTCCTTGCCAAGCACAGGAGAAAAAACACCCCGCCCTCGCCATGCTTTGTCAAAAAGCGTGGATGCTATTGCGGTGGCGGTTGGACCAGGCTTAATTACGTCACTGTTGGTCGGAGTGGAAACAGCTAAAACGCTGGCTTATGCTTGGCGCGTGCCAGTAGTAGCTATTAATCACATTGAAGGTCATATATACGCGAATTGGTTAACGCCAATTCGCAATGGCAAATGTCAAATGACAAATGTCAAAAATAAAATAAAATTCCCTGTTATAATTCTTACAGTATCTGGCGGACATACTATGTTAGTCCTAATGAATGGACATGGACAATATAAAGTTCTGGGCCAGACGCGGGATGACGCGGCCGGAGAAGCCTTTGACAAGGCGGCGCAATTATTGGGTTTGGAATATCCTGGAGGACCGATAGTGGCCGCTATGGCGGCCAAATTACAAATTGGTCAAAAGCTGTCCAAATTACCAAGGCCGATGATCAATGATAAAAGTTTTGATTTTTCATTTTCCGGCCTTAAGACCGCGTTGTTATATGAGATACAAAAAGATAAGCAGTGGGAAAAAAAAATTCCCGAATACGCGGCTGAATTTCAGCAAGCCGTGACAGACGTGTTAGTCCACAAAACTATTAAGGCGGCTTTAAAATATAATTGTAAAAATATAATGCTGTCTGGCGGCGTGGCAGCAAATCAAGAATTGAGAAAACAACTTGGAAAAGCGGTAAAAAATAAATTGCCTTACGCGCATTTAAATATTCCTGAATTAAAATACTGCACTGACAACGCGGCTATGATCGCTGCGGCCGGATATTACCGCGCTAAAAGAAAAGATTTTACGCTGTGGCAAAAATTAAAAGCTAACGCGAATATAGAATTGACAAATTAGTTATTTATGATAAATTATTATAAATGGAATTAAATAAAAATAACAATAAGCCAACCGTATTTTCCGGAGTTCAGCCTTCTGGAATTTTGCATTTGGGCAATTATTTAGGCGCATTGGTCCAATGGGTGGAAATGCAAGACCAATATAATTGCATTTTTTCCGTGGTTGATTATCACGCCATTACAATTAAACAGAATCCTGAAGAATTGAAAAAAAGAATTATAAATGTGGTTAAAATGTATTTAGCTTCTGGCATTAATCCTGAAAAAGCAATAATTTTTCAGCAGTCAGCTGTGAGCGCTCACACAGAACTCGCATGGATTTTAAATTGTGTTGCCCGTATAGCAGATTTAAATAAAATGACTCAATTTAAAGAAAAGGCTGGCGACCAGGAAAAAACTGTGAGCGTTGGTTTATATGATTACCCTATACTAATGGCAGCGGACATTTTACTTTATAATACAGACATTGTGCCAGTGGGAGATGATCAAATTCAGCATGTGGAATTAACCCGAACTTTAGCCAGGAGATTTAATCGCGAATATGGACAAATTTTTAAAGTGCCTGAAGTGATAATTAAAAAACAAGGCGCGCGCATTATGGGTTTAGATGACCCGACAAAAAAAATGAGTAAAAGCGCCGGTTCGCCGGCTAATTATATCGCTTTAACCGATTCGCCGGAGGTGGCAACAAAAAAAATTATGCGCGCCGTAACTGATTCGGACTCGGAAATTAAATATGATTTAAAGAAAAAACCGGCCATTGCCAACTTAATGACAATTTATTCTCTTTTGGCTGGTTTAAGTTTAAAAGAGCTGGAACAAAATTATAAAAATAAAGGCTACGGTGATTTTAAAAAAGGCTTGGCGCAAGCAATCAGTAAATTTTTAACGCAATTTCAAATTAAATATAATAGTTTTACTGATGAAAAAGTTAAACAAATTTTAAAACATGGCGCGGATAAAATCAGGCCGATCGCCGAAGAAACGTTAAAAAATGTAAAAAATAAATTAGGGATAATCTAATCGTCATTGATGTTTTAGGTTTTATTAAGATGGTCAAGATTGACGCACAATTCGTCTTCCCAAATCATTTCCGGATAACTTTTAAGCATTTCTCTAACATATTTTTTTCTTTGATCATAAACCATTTGGTCTTTGGCTTCAAATTTAACCGTGATATACGGACCGTTTTGCGAATATCTAAATATTATCATGCCGTCCGAAAAATCGGCTCTGGTGCCGTCGTCTCCGGGAATAACCGTATCATCAGTCATGCGAGCGTTGGGAAAATCAGCTTTAAATTTTTGTGAAAGATTTTTGATAATTTCAATTTTCTTTTCATCCGGACAGCCAATTTTTATCTCAGGAGAAGAAACGTAGTGGTATTGAGAAAAAGTCTGATATAGCTTACTAAGCGTTGTGTTTTTATCTGATAAATATTCCAAAATTCTTAAAGCAGCATAACTGCCATCATCATAACCATAGGCATTGTCATTAAAATAGAAATGGCCGGATAGTTCTCCGCCAAAAGCCGCGTTTTCTTCTGCAATTTTACTTTTGATAAAAGAATGTCCTGTCCGCCAAATAATTGGGATACCATTGTTTTGTTTAACAACTTCTGGCACTACGCGCGAGCATAATGTGTTATAAATTATTTTTGACCCTGGAAATCTTTCTAATATTTCTTTAGCGAAAATTGCGACTAAAACATCATTCCACAAAATTCTGCCGGTTTCATCAACCGCGCCGATCCTGTCGCCATCGCCGTCAAAACCCAAGCCAAAATCGGCTTTTTCTTTAATTACGACTTGTGCCAGCTCTTTTATAAAATCCTCATCGGTTGGATCTGGCGTGCCTGCGGGAAAACTGCCGTCTATATTGTCTCGTTTGGAAATTACTTCGCAGCCAGCGCGCCTTAATAACTCTGGAACATACATGGCTGGAGTGCCGTGTCGGAAATCAACCACTACTTTAAATTTTTTATTTAATTTTATTCTTTTCAAAACATCATTAAAATAATCTTCTTTAATGTTAGCCTTAGTTATCTTGCCAATGTTTTTAGGTTGATAAAAATTTTCCATTTCAACATATTTTCGTATTTCTTGCACTTCTTCTATTTCTGTGGTTTTTGAAAAGCCGACCGCCAACTTAAAGCCATTATAATTAAAAGGGTTATGCGAAGCTGTTATCATGGCGCCTCCGTTGACCTGAAACCTATATTGCCCATAATACACCATTTGAGTCATAACCATTCCTAAATCAATTACATTAACGCCAGTTGATATTAAGCCGCGGATAAAAGCAGATTTAAATTTCTGGCCGCTTAATCGGCAATCACGGCCCGCGACAGCCTGTCTAATTTTTCTTCTGTTTAGAAAAGTGCCGTAAGCTTTTCCAATGGCTTCAACGTTTTTTACATTCAAATCTTTGTCCACAATGCCGCGAATATCATAACATCTAAAAATAAGAGGGTTTATTTTCATAAAAAATAATTTAGCTAAGTATACATATGAAATTTTTAATTATATCTGATATTCATGATAATTTGATTAATTTGAAAAAATGTATAAATTGGGGCAGAGGCGAGAAAATTGCCAACGCGATTTGTTGCGGCGATGTTGCTAATGGCGAAACTTTAAAATATTTGGTTGATAATTTTAAATCTATTTATCTGGTGCGCGGCAATTTGGAAATATACGACGAAACGGAAATTAAAAAATATAATAATTTGAATTATTTAAATAGGTTTGGTATATTTGAGATTGATGGAAAAACTGTCGGATTATGCCATGAGCCATGGTATATAAAAAGTGTTTTAAAAATAAAGCCATGCCAACTGATTTTTTACGGCCATACGCATGAGCCGTGGATTGAAAAAAAGGATGGAATTATTATGGCCAATCCAGGAACTTTAGGCGGCGTGTTTAATAAAGCCTGTTTCGCGGTTTGGAATAGCTTAAACAACAAATTAGAGCTTAAAATATTAGACTTATTGTGAAAAAATTATTATTTTTATTTACACAGGGTAAAGCTACAAAAATTTTATTCTAATTCTTTTTTAAGCCAATCCACCCAAGGGATTTTTGCCGGATTAACATTATTAAGCATAGCCAAATAATATGAAACCCAAGTGCCAAATTGCATCATTTCAAGGGCTTGCTCAAATTTTGTCTTGCCGCTTAACTGATGCTCGACATATTTAATTTTATTTTTCTTAATAATCTGCTTGGTTAAATCAGCTCGCTTTTGTACGCGCGCGTGATAAAACGAAGAGTCAATAAATAAAAATACTAAATTGTCTTTATTGTTTTTTGGGTTAATCAAACCTTCCAGCGCGTAATGATTTAAATCCGGCAGTTCCAAAAAAGTCGCGAAATTCTTGCTGGTTTCATTAAATTGATTACGTAAAATATTTAAATTGCCGGCTAAAAATTCCGCAGCCGTGATTATTGGCACACGGCCGTATAATTTCATGGCTGCCTGTTTGGCTTTATTTATTTTAACAGGTTCGCCCGGCCTGAATATCTGATCAGACAATTCCAATTTAGCGATTACATTTTTTAATTCACTTTCTTTAATACTAAACAATCCGGCCTTAGCCAGTAACATGGCCGCGCCCAACACTGAATAACCTAAACCCATACGCGGTTGGCCAGACGGATTAAACTCAGGCTTAAACATATAGCCGGGAATATTATCTTTCATCATCAGGCGCGCCAACTTATTATCGCCTAATTCGCAAATAGCTAAAATTTTAGCGCCGCGTTTTTTTACTTCATTATAAACACTTAACGGCTCTTCAGTATTACCAGAATAAGATGACAATAAATACAAAGTATTTTTATCAACTAAGGCTGGCACCTGGTAGCCTGGCGTTATAGTAATAGGCAATTTTATCCGATCGTTTAAACCTGCTCTTACTAAACCGATGCCAATATTTGACCCACCCATGCCGTTGATCACGACTTGTGTAACTTTACTATACTCGCGCGGCACTTTGACTAAATGCGCTTCATCCAAAACCTGTTTCATCTGCGCCCACAACATTTCGATGGACTTATACATCATGTCTGCATCTAATTTCTTATAAATTTTTTGATCATCTAAATTTAAAACCATATTTTATATTAGAGGACTATTTATTATAATTTTATTATATCATAATCTTGATTTTTGTCTAAATTTCTGTTAAATTAATTATATGAAACTGTAGTCTAACGCCATATTGGGCATAAATTTCCAAATTTCGGTAAATTTTTTATTTTAATTTTTTTAATTTTACATTTTTATGTCCGGACATTCCAAATGGGCTACAACTAAAAGGCAAAAAGCAGTAGTGGACGCTAAAAAAGGAGCGATTTTTACAAAAATTGCCAAACTGATTACCATCGTGGCACGCAAAGGCAATGACCCGACTACTAATTTTAGTCTGCGCATAGCTATTGATAAAGCCAAGTCAATCAATATGCCTAAAGACAATATCGACCGCGCTATTAAACACGGCACAGGCGAATCTGACGGAACACAAATTGAAGAACTTACTTATGAGGGTCTTGGCCCTGCTAAAACGCAATTTATCGTTAAATGTTTAAGCCGCAATAAAAACCGTACGGCCGCGGAAATCCGTCATTTATTTTCTAAATATGGCGGTTCGCTAAGCATGGTAATGTGGAATTTTGCTCAACATGGAATTATTATGATTGAGCGCGAGGAAATAAATAATAAAAAATTAACTAACGAGAATTTTGAACTGGAATTAATTGATGCCGGCGCCGAAGACATTCAGACAGAAGACCAAGGCTTGACTATTTATACCGCGCCTCGGGATTTGCAAAAAACCAAACAATTTTTAGAAAACAAAAATATTAAAACCGAGTCGGCGGAAATTGAATATATTGCCAAAGAATCTATTAATTTAAGCGGGGAAGAAAAAATTCGAGTGGAAAAATTTATCGAAGAATTAGATAATAACGAAGATGTGAGCAACTATTACACCAATGCTAATTTATAAATTAAATTTCTCAAACTGTTATAATGATAATTAAAAACAATCATTCCATTATTCTCGGCATTGACCCGGGCATCGCCGATACCGGCTTTGGCATTATTAAAATCGATAACAATAAATTAATTTGTCTTGGTTATGGTTCAATAAAAACTTTATCTAAGCTTGAATTAGCCGATCGGTTAGAAATAATAAATTTAGAACTGGATAAATTAATTAAAAAATATAAGCCTAATTTAATTGCTATTGAAAAATTATTTTTTTGCAATAATGCTAAAACCGCGCTTGTCGTTGGACAGGCCAGGGGGGTGGTGGTGTTAACGGCTAAACTAAATAAAATTAAAAGCACAGAATTCACGCCTTATCAAGTAAAACAAGCTGTCTCTACCTATGGTCATGCTAAAAAAAACCAAGTGCAAAGAATGGTTAAGTTAATCTTAAATCTTAAAGAACTGCCTAAACCTGACGATGCGGCTGATGCTTTAGCAATCGCAATTTGTGCAGTTAATTATTCTCATAATTCATAATTCATGACTTGTGATTTAAGTTGCGAATTCCTAGATTTATATGTTAAAACCGCTAAAAATAGTTTCTATTTCAGCCGAAGTCGCCCCATTTTCTAAAGACGGCGGTTTAGCTGACGTGGCTAAAAGCTTGCCAAAAGCTCTAAAAAGATTAGGTCATGAAATAATTGTTATTACTCCGCTTTACGGACAAATAATCGATGTCAAACAACACAATTTAAAATTAATCCGAGAAAATGTTAGAATCTATTTAAATTCAGTGGATAAAATCCAAGTTAATTTTTGGCAAGGCGAGTTAATGGAAAATTTGCCAATATATTTTATTGAAAATAAAAAATATTTTTCCGCCAAAAAAACAATTTATGGTTCAGCGCATGAAAACGCGCGTTTTTTAACCTTTGACGTCGCCACGCTAAAATTGATATCATTTTTAAAATTTGAGGCTGATATCGTGCATTGCCATGACTGGCATACTGGTCTTATCCCTTATTACTTAAAAACTGATTTTCAATATTCAGAAACTCTAAAAAAAACCAAAACCGTTTTTACTATCCATAATTTGGCTTTTCAGCTCGGATATAACTGGTGGGAAATACCTAATAAAGATAAAGATTACGGCCACAGTCGCTTGCCTCATCTTAATGACCCAAAAATACAAACCATTAATTTTGCCAAGAGAGCGATTCTTTCCGCTGATATCATAAATACGGTAAGCGAACAATACCGCGAAGAAATTTTAACAAAAAAATTTGGCCAAGACTTGCACCGCATTCTTGGCAACCGCCAAGACAAGCTTTATGGCATCATTAACGGCATTGACTATAAAACTTACAACCCTGACAACGACCAAGGCTTGTTTAAAAATTACAACTACAAAAACATTCACCACAAAAAATTAAACAAAGAATATTTACAAAAAAAAGTCAGTCTGCCGGTTGATCAAAAAATACCAATCATTGCCTTAACATCAAGGGTAACCTTTCAAAAAGGCATAAATTTGGTATTAGAAATAATTGAACCACTAGTTAAATTAGATGTACAAATTATAATTATGGGCGACGGGGATAAAACTTATATTGCCGAACTTAAAAAATATAATAAAAAATATCCGAAAAAAATCGTCTGGCTGTCTTTTAAAGAAAATCAAACGATAGAAACCTTAATTTATGCCGGTTCTGATATTTTTCTTCTACCATCCCACCATGAGCCTTGTGGCATCAACCAACTAATTGCCATGCGTTACGGCTGTATCCCCGTAGTTAGAAAAGTCGGCGGTCTTTATGATACGGTTACTAATTTTAACCCGAAATCTAATCAAGGCACTGGCTTTAATTTTACCAGCTTTGATAAATACTCGCTTTTTGCCGCCATTATCAGGGCTTTAGAAAATTTCCAATATGAAAATATTTGGCGTGAATTAATAGTTCGAGTTATGAAAAAATCTAATAGCTGGGAAATACCGGCTAAAAAATACATCGCCTTATACAGGAAAGCCATAAAAGGGGACTGTGGCCCAATGCCATATTCGGACACGGTCCCAAAAGAAAACCCGAAATAACATGACAAAACAATTAAACAATATTTCTAACAGGATGTGCAAAATTGTCTGGGTTAATTTGCTCCACTTTTACCAGCCGCCAACCGCCGATGATAAAACTATTATTGAAGCGGCTGAAAAAAGTTATAAAAGAATCATTAGCGCCTTAAAACGCAATAGGCAAATTAAATTTACGCTTAATATAACCGGCTGCCTTTTAAGCAGGCTGGAAATTTTAGGTTATAAAGAACTAATTAACGACTTAAAAAAAATGCTTGTCAACGGACAAATCGAATTAACCGGTTCGGCCGCTTTTCACCCAATACTCGCTCTATTGCCTGACGAAGAAATTATCAGACAAATTAAAATTAATGAAAAAATTTTAAAAAAGTTTTTTGGACAAAAATTCAGAGCTCAAGGTTTTTTTATCCCTGAAGCGGCTTATGGAGTTAATGTCGCTAAAATAGTAAAACAATTAAATTACCGCTGGATTATGCTCGATGAAATAAGCGCCGATATAAAAGTAGGCCGACTTAATTTTTCCAACCTTTATATTGATGAAAATTCCAATCTTAAAATACTCTTTCGCCAAAGGCAAATTTCAAAAAAATACCCGCCAAAAGTAATTTTTAAATTAATAAAAGAACTAAAAAGCAAAACAGTCATTACGGCGACTGACGCTGAACTTTACGGTTTAAGGCATAGAGACTTTAGCTATACTTTTGAAAAACTATTAAAACGTCCGGAAATTAAAACCTTAACGGCTAGCGAATATTTGGCCGGACTAGACAGGCCAAAAAAAATCACTTTGCGCGCTTCGTCTTGGGAATCAACCAAAAAAGAATTAAAAAATAATTTACCCTATTTTCTTTGGTGCGACAAAAAAAATAAAATTCAAACTCTGCTTTGGCAATTAACCGGCTCTGCTATCGCCAATATCAATAAATATATTAAAGATCAAAATTATTTTTGGGCAAGGCAACACATAGACCGAGGTTTGGCCAGTTGCACTTTTTGGTGGGCCAGCAACCATAATTTTAAACTTTACGGACCAATTTCCTGGAATCCTGATGAAATAGAAAAAGGCGCCAACGAGTTAATCAGAAGCATCCGCTCTCTATCCAGCCCGAAAACAAAACCGGAAAAAATAAAAGCGGAAAAATTATATATAAAAATAAACCAATTAATTTGGCATAAACATTGGCATTATTATTGGCTAAAATAATAT